>NZ_LUAZ01000026.1:0-70891 GCF_001647255.1 Cellulosimicrobium sp. I38E | reverse complement strand
GGTCGGGGGGCGAGGTCGGGGCGGGGGTCTGCACGGCGGACATCAGGCGCTCACCTCCGCGGCCGCGGCGGCCGTCGGGGCCGCGCGACGTCGTCGAGCGGCGACCAGGTCGCGCACCTTCGGGGACTGCGCCAGGCAGACCGCGATGACGACGATCGCCTTGAACAGGGGCGTGACGGACGGCGAGATGCCGAGCATGGTCACCGTGAGCGTGAGCGTCTGGATGATGAGGACGCCGACCAGGGTGCCCGAGAGCGAGAACTTGCCGCCCGCGAGCGACGTGCCGCCGATGACGACGGCGAGGATCGCGTCGAGCTCGATGAACAGGCCGGCGTTGTTCGCGTCGGCCGCCATGGTGCTCGAGGAGATCATGAGGCCCGCGAGGCCCGCGAACAGCGCGCACACCGCGTAGACGGTCCAGATGATGCTGCGGGACTTGACGCCCGCGAGGCGGCTCGCCTCCGGGTTGATGCCGACGGACTCGATGAGCATGCCGAGCGCGGTGCGGCGCGTGAGCAGCGCGACCGCGGCGAACACCAGGCCCGCGAGCACGACCGCCACGGGGATCCCGAACCAGAAGCCGGAGCCGATCGCCTTGAACGGCGCGCTGTTGACCGTCGTGATCTGGCCGCCCGTGATGAGCATCGCGACACCGCGGCCCGCGGTCATGAGCACGAGCGTCGCGATGATCGGCTGGATCCCGAGGACCGAGACCAGGAAGCCGTTCCACACCCCGAGGACGAAGGACAGCGCGAGCGCGATCCCCGCCGCGACCAGGACCGTCGTCAGGCTGTCGGGCGAGGGCGACGACGCGATGAAGCTCAGCGCGACGGCGCCGGAGATCGCGACGACCGCGCCGACCGACAGGTCGATGCCTCGCGTCGCGATGACGAGCGTCATGCCGAGCGCGACGAGCAGCAGCGGCGCGCCGTTCTTCAGCAGGTTGACGAGCGAGCCGAACAGGTGCCCGTCCTGGAGCCGGATCGACAGGAAGCTGGGCCGGTTGATGGTGTTGACCGCCAGCAGCACGACCAGCGCGACGATCGGCCAGAAGAGCCGGTGCTGGACGGCGCGCTGCCAGGCGGGTGCCGTGGTGCTCATGACTCCTGCCCTCCGCTCGCGATGAGCTCGACGACGTCCTCGACCGTGACGTCCTCGTCGTTGGTGATCTCCGCGACCTTGACGCGGTCGCGCATGACGGCGATGCGGTGGCTGAGCCGCAGCACCTCCTCGAGCTCGGCCGAGATGAACACGACCGACATGCCCTCGCCCGCGAGCTGGGCCACGAGCTTCTGGATCTCGGCCTTGGCACCGACGTCGATGCCGCGCGTCGGCTCGTCCAGGATGAGCAGCTTGGGTGCTGTCGCGAGCCAGCGCGCGAGGAGCACCTTCTGCTGGTTGCCGCCCGAGAGGTTCTTGATGAGCGCGTCCGGGTTGCCGGGGCGGATCGCGAGCGCCTTGATGTACGTCTCGACGATCTCGTCGACCTGCTTCTTCGGCAGGCGACGCGCCCAGCCGCGCTCCGCCTGGAGCCCGAGGACGATGTTCTCGCGGATCGTCAGGTCGCCCACGATGCCCTCGGCCTTGCGGTGCTCCGAGGAGAACGCGATCTTGCGCTGCATCGCGCTGCGCGGCGTGCGCAGGCGCGCGAGCGCGCCGCCCACGCGCACCTGGCCGGAGTCGGCACGGTCCGCGCCGGCGAGCAGGCGCGCGAGCTCCGTACGGCCCGAGCCGAGCAGACCGGCGAGGCCCACGACCTCGCCCGGGTACACGTCGAGGTCGAACGGCTGCACCGAGCCCTTGCGACCGACGCCGAGCGCCTGGACGAACGGCGTCGCCTCGCGGTCGGCCACCGAGCGCTTGGGCGCCTCCTCGAGCTCCTCGAGCACCTCGAGCGAGGTGCCGATCATCTTGGAGACGAGCTCGAGCCGCGGGAGCTCGGCGGTCACGTACTCGCCGACGAGCTTCCCGTTGCGCAGGACCGTCATGCGGTCCGAGATCTCGTAGACCTGCTCGAGGAAGTGCGAGACGAAGAGGATCGCGACGCCCTCGTCGCGCAGCCGCCGCACGACGGCGAAGAGCTGGGCGACCTCGTCCGCGTCCAGGCTCGAGGTCGGCTCGTCGAGGATGAGGACCTTGCACTCGACGACGAGCGCGCGGCAGATCGCGACGAGCTGCTGCACGGCGAGCGAGTGGGAGGCGAGCGACGACGCCGGGTCGATGTCGAGGTTGAGGCGGGCGAGCATCTCGCCCGCGCGGCGGCGGGTCCTGCGCCAGTCGATCGCTCCGAGCCGGCGCGGCTCGTGACCCAGCATGATGTTCTCGGCGACCGAGAGGTTCTCGCAGAGGTTGACCTCCTGGTACACCGGCGAGACGCCCGCGGCCTGGGCCTCGCCCGGGCCGGAGAACGTGTGCTCGGCGCCGTCGACGGCGATGCGACCGGAGTCGATCGAGTAGACGCCGGTGAGCGCCTTGATGAGCGTCGACTTGCCGGCGCCGTTCTCGCCCATGAGGGCGTGGACCTCTCCGGGCCGGAGCGTGAGGTCGACTCCGTCGAGCGCCTTGACGCCCGGGAACTCGATCGAGATCCCGGTCATCTCGACGACGGGTCGACCGTCGGGGACGGCGGTAGTCATGGGTGACCTTCCGTGCAGCGGTGGCGGCGGGGCTGCCGGGCCCCGGGGCGCCTCAGGACGCCGGCGACGTCGGCATGCCGGCGGTGGTGCGTCGGCCGCGCGCCGGGGAGACGTGCTCTCCCGGCGCGCGACCCGTCCGTGGTGGCGGACCGGTCGGCGTCGACCGGCCCCGCCGGGCGGGCGGCCGCCCCGGATGGCTCCGGGACGGCCGCTCGGTCCCGGTCAGTACTCGCGCGTCGGGAGCGCCTCGATGGCCTGCTCCTGCGTGAAGGACTGGTCCTCCACGACGATGCGCTTCTCGACCTCCTCGCCCGCGACGACCTTCTTGATGATCTCCGCCAGGTCCGGGCCGAGGAGCGGGTTGCACTCGACGATGAAGTTGATCTTGCCGTCGGCCAGCGCCTGCATGCCGTCCTTGACCGCGTCCACGGTCACGATCTTGATGTCCTCGCCCGGGACGAGACCTGCGGCCTCGATGGCCTCGATGGCGCCGAGACCCATGTCGTCGTTGTGCGCGTAGACGAGGTCGATGTCGTCGTGCGCCTGGAGGAAGCCCTCCATGACCGTCTTGCCCTCGGCGCGCGTGAAGTTGCCGGTCTGCGAGTCGATGATCGTCACGTTGGGGTTGTCCGCCGTGGCGTTCTCGAAGCCCGTCTTACGGTCGATCGCGGGCGCGGCGCCCGTGGTGCCCTGGAGCTCGACGACGTTGATGGGCTCGGTCGCGAGGTTCTCGGAGACCCAGTCGCCGGCCATCTCGCCCTCGAGGACGAAGTCGGAGCCGATGAACGACTCGTAGAGGGTGTCGTCCTCGGAGTCGACCGCGCGGTCGGTGAGGATCACGGGGATGCCGGCCTGCTTGGCCTCCTCGAGCACCGCGTCCCAGCCGGACTCGACGACCGGGGAGAACGCGATGACGTCCACGCCCTGCGCGATGTAGGAGCGGATCGCCTGGATCTGGTTCTCCTGCTTCTGCTGCGCGTCGGAGAACTTGAGGTCGAAGCCGTTCTCGGCCGTGAGCGTGTCCTGGATGGACTTGGTGTTCGCCGCGCGCCAGCCGGACTCGGCGCCGACCTGCGAGAAGCCGACGACGATCGTGTCGCCGCTGCCGCCGTCGCCGCCGGCGTCGTTGCTGCTGTCGTCCGTGCTGCCGCCCCCGCTGCTGCACGCCGCGAGCGCGAGGACCGCCACGCCGGCGAGGACACCCGTCAGACGCGTGCGCGCCTTGGTCGTGCTGAACATGCTCTCCTCCTTGAGATGCGACCTCGGCGCCGTGCCGAGGGTCGTCGGGTCGTGCCAGCCCACCATCGGGCTGTTGACTCTTGTTGATACATGTTTGCTTGTGTCAATGTCTAGCGGTGTCAGTGCCCCTCCCGCAAGCCCCGACCCGGCATTCCGCATAACCGTTCGGTAACCGTTGTGGCCACCGTCCGGCACTGCGACGTGCCGACCGCGCGGAGCCTGTCGAGGCGCTGAGCGCCAGACCTGCGGATGTGATCGCTCACACCCTCCCGAGAGACGATGTTAGCGCTCACACGCGCGGAGGGGAAGCCGTCACCCGTCACGGTTCGGTCACGGCCGCGAGGCCACGCCCGGACCTGCGCCGACGGCTCCCCCCGGCGCGTCAGAGGCCCTGCGCGACGCGGTAGAACACCTGGTTCCACCGCACCTGGTCGCGGAAGCCCCGGCGCGTCGTGCTCTCGTCGATCACCAGCAGCTCGGTGCGCGCGATGTCCGCGAACACCTCGAACGCGTCGATGCCGGCCGCGGTGGAGAGCACCGTGTGGTGCGCCCCGCCCGCGGTGAGCCACGCCTCGGCGGACGTCGCGAAGTCGGGGCGCGGCTCCCACACCGCGCGCGCCACCGGGAGGTGCGGCAGCGGTGCCGAGGGCGCGACGACGTCGACCACGTTGGCCGTGAGGCGGAACCGGTCGCGCATGTCCGCCAGGGAGACGACGACGCCTACGCCCGGGTCGGCGTCGAACACCATGCGGACGGGGTCCTCCTTGCCACCGATGCCGAGCGGGTGGATCTCGACCCGGGGCTTCGACGTCGTGAGCGAGGGGCAGATCTCGAGCATGTGGGCGCCGAGGATCTTCTCGCTACCGGGCGTGAGGTCGTAGGTGTAGTCCTCCATGAGCGACGCGCCGCCCGGCAGACCCTGGCCCATGACCTTCGCGGCGCGCACGAGGACGGCCGTCTTCCAGTCGCCCTCGGCGCCGAACCCGTAGCCCTTGGACATGAGGCGCTGGACGGCGATGCCCGGGAGCTGGCGCAGGTCGCCCAGGTCCTCGAAGTTCGTCGTGAACGCCTTGGCGCCCACCGACTCGAGGAAGGTCTCGAGCGCGATCTCCTGACGCGCGGCGTACCGCAGCGAGGCGTGGCGGTCGCCGTCCTTGCGCAGCTCGGGGACCACGTCGTACAGGTCCTCGTACTCCGCGACGAGCGCGTCGACGTCGGCCTCGGAGACCTCGTCGACCGCGCGCACGAGGTCGTTGACGCCCCACGTGTTCACGCTCACACCGAACCGGAGCTCGGCCTCCGTCTTGTCGCCCTCGGTCACCGCGACGTTGCGCATGTTGTCGCCGAACCGGGCCAGGCGCAGCTCGTGCGTCGCCGCCCAGCCCGCGGCGCCGCGCACCCAGGCGCCCACGCGCGCGGTGACCGCCGGGTTCGACACGTGCCCGACGACCGTGGTGCGCGCCACCCCGAGCCGGGTCGCGACGTACGCGTACTCGCGGTCGCCGTGCGCGGCCTGGTTGAGGTTCATGAAGTCGAAGTCGATCGTGTCCCACGGCAGCTCGACGTTCGCCTGCGTGTGCAGGTGCAGCAGCGGCTTGCGGAGCTGGTCGAGTCCCCCGATCCACATCTTCGCGGGGCTGAAGGTGTGCATCCACGTCACGACGCCCAGCACGCGGTCGTCCGCGTTGGCGTCGAGCATCGCGCGCCGGATCGAGCCGGCGTCCTTGAGGACGGGCTTCCAGACGACGTTCGCCGGGACGTCGGGGGACGCGTCGAGGACGCGCGCGACCTCCTGGGACTGCTCGGCGACCTGTCGCAGCGTCTCCTCCCCGTACAGGTCCTGGCTCCCGGTGAGGAACCAGATCTCGCGGTCCGCGTAGGGCTTGCTCATGTCGGTCCATCTCTCGTGTCGTGGGGCGGGAGCCGCACCGCTGCGGTCCCGTCCCGGGTGGTCGTGCCGTGTCGTTGCTGTCGGGCTGCCGACGTGCTCCGCGCGCCCGGTGCGCGGCGTGCCGAGACCGCCGCGGAGGCGGCACCGGCCCGTGGTCAGCGCGGGTCGGGCGCGGGCTGCTGCCCGTAGACGTGCTGGTACCGCGCGTAGAGCGAGTCGACGTCGTCCTGCGGGATGCGCGTGGGCTCGCCGAGCTGGCGGCTGACGTGCACCGTCCGCGCGACCTCCTCGCACATGACGGCCGCCTTGACGGCCGCGCGCGCGTCCGTGCCGATCGTGAACGGCCCGTGGTTGCGCATGAGGACCGCGGGGCTCCGCGAGTCCCGCAGCGTCTCGACGATGCCGCGCCCGATCGAGTCGTCGCCGATGAGCGCGAACGGCCCGACCGGGATGTCGCCGCCGAACTCGTCGGCCATCATCGTCAGCACGCACGGCACGGGCTCGGCCCGTGCAGCCCAGGCCGTCGCGTACGTGGAGTGCGTGTGCACGACACCGCCCACCTCGGGCATGTGCCGGTAGACGTAGGCGTGCGCCGCCGTGTCGGACGACGGCGACCGGTCGCCCTCGACGAGCGTCGCGTCGAGGTCGCACACCACCATCGCCTCGGGGGTGATGTCGTCGTACGAGACGCCCGACGGCTTGATGACGAGCAGGTCGCCCGAGCCGTCGGGGCGCGTCGTGTCGCGCACGCGCTCGGAGACGTTGCCCGCGGTCCAGACGACGAGCTCCCACCGCGGGAGCTCGGCGTGCAGCGCGGCGACGCGCTCCTTGGCGGCGTCGACGGCGTCGCGCAGGTGCGCGGGCACCTGGGTCACGGCGGCGGGCGCGGCGACCACGTCCGCGGCCGGGGTGGGCGTGCTCATGCGGGGTCCTCTCCTTCGGTGCGGGTGGGCAGGGCCGCCACGGCGGCGCGTTCGACGGCGAGCCCTGCCGCGTAGCGCTCGAGGTACGCGGCGAAGCCGGCGACGTCGGCGGGGTCGGGAGCGACGGTCTCGGTCTCCGCCGTCGCGAACACGTGCTCGCGGAGGTACGCGCCGAGGTCCTGGGCGGCGACGCCGACCGTCGCCGCCGACGCGGTGCCCGACGACGCCCGGTCGCGCGCGAAGCCGGCCAGGACCGCGATCCCCCACGCGCCGCCCTCGCCCGCCGTGTGCCCGACGCTCACCGGCGCGTCGATCGCCGCGGCGAGCAGGCGCTGGGCGACGCCCGCGGTGCGGAACATGCCGCCGTGCGCGAGCATCCCGTCGAGCCGGACCCCCTCGTCCGCGAGGACGCGCATGCCGAGCGCGAGGGTCCCGAACGCGCCGTACACCTGCGTCCGGGCGAAGTTGGCGAGCGTGAGCCGGCTGCCGGGCGTGCGCACGACGAGCGGCCGGCCCTCGTCCAGGCCCGTGATCGGCTCGCCGGCGAGGTAGTTGTAGGCGAGCAGGCCGCCGCCGTCGGCGTCGCCGTCCAGCGCGGCCCGGAAGAGCGCGCCGAACACGTCGTCCGGGCTCGCGTCGCTGCCGACGGCCGCGGCGAGCTCGCCGAGCAGGCTCGCCCACGCGTCGAGCTCGCTCGCGCCGTTGTTGCAGTGGACCATCGCGACGAGGTCGCCCGCGGGGGTCGTCACGAGGTCGAGCTCGTGGTGCACGCTGCGGAGCGGACCCTCCAGGACGACCATCGCGAAGATGCTCGTGCCCGCGCTGACGTTGCCGGTCCGCGGCGCGACCGCGTTCGTCGCGACCATGCCCGTGCCGGCGTCACCCTCGGGCGGGCAGAGCAGGACGCCGGGGGTCAGCGTGCCCGACGGGTCGAGCCAGGCGGCGCCCTCGGCCGTGAGCCGGCCCGCGTCCTCGCCGGCGACGAGCACGTCCGGCAGGAGCTCGGCGAGCTTGGGCCCGTCCCGGTGCGTCGCGACGCGCTCGTCGACGAGCGCGAGGAGCGCGTGGTCGTAGTCGCGCGTCGCCGGGTCGACCGGGAACATGCCCGACGCGTCCCCCACCCCGAGCGCGTGCCGGCCCGTGAGCCGCCGGTGGACGTACCCGGCGAGAGTCGTGAGGGACGCGACCTGCGGCGCGTGCGGCTCGGCGTCGAGGATCGCCTGGTACCAGTGGGCGACCGACCAACGCAGCGGGACGTTGTACCCGAGCAGCTCGGTGAGCTCCGCGGCGGCCGGGCCGGTCGACGTGTTGCGCCACGTGCGGAACGGGACGAGCAGCTCGCCGTCGGCGTCGAACGCGAGGTAGCCGTGCATCATCGCGGAGACGCCGAGCGCGCCGTAGGTCCTGGGGCGCACCCCGTACCGCTCCTCGACGTCGTCGACGAGGCGCGCGTAGCAGTCGCGCAGACCGGCCTCGACGGCCTCGAGCGAGTACGTCCACACACCGTCCTCGAACCGGTTCTCCCACGCGTGGCTCCCGCTCGCGAGCGGCGTGCCCTCGGCGTCCACGAGGCACGCCTTGATCCGCGTCGACCCGAGCTCGATCCCGAGCGCGGTCTCCCCCGCCACGACGGCCGCCCGACGGCGACCGACCTCGTCCTGCTGCACCATTGCTGCTTCTCCTCGTCGCGGCGTCGCGCCTCGGTCGTTGAGTACCTTCTCGAATGTTAGCGCTCACAACCGGCGGGGCCAACTCCCCCGGCACAGGCCCTCGTGAGCCGAGCGCGGCGTCAGTCGCGCGGCCCCGCCGTGCTCTCGCGGACCATGAGCTCGGGCGGGATGGAGACGGGTCGGACGGTCGCCCCGGACAGGGCGTCGATCATCATGCCCATGCACCGGCGCCCGAGCGAGCCGAAGGGCTGGCGCACGGTCGTCAGCGGGGGGATGAAGTGCCCCGCGCCGGCCACGTCGTCGAACCCGACGACCGAGACGTCGGACGGCACGCGCACCCCCCGCTCCCAGAACGCCCGGAGCAGGCCGAGCGCGAGCTGGTCGTTGCCGGCGAAGACGGCGGTCGGCCCGTCGCCCGCACGCACCGCGTCCGCGAGCTCCTTCCCGACGGCGTAGCCGCGGTCCGACGACCAGTCGCCGCGCACGGGCTCGGGCACGGGCGCCCCGTGCTCCTCGAGCGCGGCCCGCCAGCCCGTCTCGCGCTCGCGCGCGTCGAACCAGTCGAGCGGGCCGGACAGGTGCAGCACCGTGGCGTGCCCGAGGCCGAGCAGGTGCTCGGTCGCGAGCCGTGCACCGAGCCGCTGGTCGACGGCGATCGAGAGGATGGCGCCCGGCGCGCCGAGCGCCCCGGCGCCCGGGCGGACGACCTCCGCTGGCTCGCCCTCACCCGGATGGTCGCGCGCCGCGATCATGATGACCGGCACCGGCGCCCGGAACGAGTCGACCGCCGCCGCGACGTCGGTCTGCGGCGCGATGACGACGATGCCCTCGACGCCCTGGTCCATGAAGTGCTCGAGCACCCGGTGCATCGTGTCGGCGTCGTAGCGCCGGATCGTCGCGACGCTCACGAAGTACCCCTGCTCGCGGGCCGCCTCCTCGACCGCGATGAGGGTCGACGTCGGCCCGTAGAGCGCGGAGCCCGTCGTGACGACGCCGATCGTCCCCGAGCGCATCGTGACGAGCGCGCGCGCCGCGCTGTTGCGCCGGTAGCCGAGCGTCGCGATCGCGTCGAGGACGCGGTCCCGCGTCTCGGGCCGCACGCTCGGGTGGTCGTTGAGCACGCGCGAGACCGTCTGGTGCGACACCCCGGCGAGGCGCGCGACGTCCGACATCGCGGGCGGGCGCGTGCGGGGGGACGGGCCGTCGCTCACCGCTCGTCCCTCCCGGCCTCCGGGCGCGGCGTGGGTGCGTCCGCGAGCGCCGCGGCGAGCTCGGCCGAGCGGTCGCGCGCGGCCTCGAGAGCGTCGAGGAACGCGGCGCGCACGCCGCCCGCGTCGAGCCGCCGCAGCGCGGCGACCGTCGTGCCGCCGGGCGAGGAGACCTTCTCGCGCGCGATCGCCGGGTGCTCCCCGGTCTCGCGCAGCATCGTCGCCGCGCCGTGCACGGTGGCGGTGGCGAGCTCGAGCGCCGTCGCGCGCGTGAGACCCAGCAGGACGCCCGCCTCGGCGAGCGCGTCGATCACGTAGAAGACGTACGCCGGGCCGGAGCCCGAGAGCGCCCCGACCGCGTCCTGGTCCTTCTCCGCGACGCGCACGACGAGCCCCGTCGCGGACAGCAGACGCTCGACGAGCGCGACGTCGCCGTCGTCCGCGGCGGCGCCGCCGCTCACGGCGCTCACCCCGGCACCCACGACGGACGGCGTGTTGGGCATGACCCGCACGACGGCGGTCCCGGCCGGGAGGCGGTCCTCGTAGAAGGACGTCGGGAGCCCGACGACGACGCTCACCACGACCGTCCCCGCGCCCACCGCGTCGCGGACCTCCGCGAGCAGCGCCGCGACGTCCTTGGGCTTCACCGCGACGACCACGACGCCCGCGCCGCGCACGGCCTCGACGTTGTCCTGCGTCGTCGCGACCCCGTGGCGGGCCGCGAGCTCCTCGCCGCGCTCGGCCCGGCGGACCGTCGCGACGACGTCGGCGGGGTCCCAGCCCGCGGCGAGCGCGCCCGCGAGGACGGTCTCGCCCATGATGCCCGTGCCGAGCACGGCGAGCCGGCGCTCGGGGACGGGCGCGGGCGGGGTCGGCAGGTCGGTCATGGACGATCAGCTCCCGGTGGTCGGTGAAGGCATTCTTGCGCACCCGGCGGACGCTCGGGACCGCCGCGGCGTCCCAGGGACGCCGACGCACGCTCCGGGGACGGCGCGCGCCGGTCGAGGGCGGGGTCCGAGCAGGTGCCGAGGACGGTCAGAGCGGGAACGCCTCGTACACGTCGGTGACGACGTCGACGGGCCCGGTGGCCTGCAGGACGGCGGTGCCGTTGCGCCACGTGACGGTCGCCTGACCGTCCGCCCCGGGCGTCACGGCGTACGTGCCCGCGACCTCTCCGGCGACCTCGACGTCACCGGTGTCCGTCGGCTCGCCCGCCGCGGTGACGAGGTCCTGCGCGGCGGTCTCGGCCTCGGCGACGGTGGGCCACTGCCCGGCGACCACCGTGACCGTCGTCGCGTCGGCCCCGTCGCCGTCCGCGTACACGAGCTGGTACGCCTCGAGGGCACGGGCCGCGGTCCACGCGTCCGTCGCCGAGTCGCTCCGCAGCACGAGGTCGAGCACGGTGTCCGGGAGCGCCGTCGCGAACGCGGTCGTCCCGGTCCGGGCCGCGGGCTCGAGGGTCGGGGTCGGCGGGTCGGCGGTGACCGTGACCGTCGGCTCGGGGTCGGCCGCGGCGTCCGCGCGCGCGAAGCCTGGCCACCCCCAGGCCAGGAACGCGAGCACGAGGCCGACGACGAGCAGCAGCCCGACGAGCACCACGAGCCGGCGCCGCCGGTAGACGGCCGCCGACGCGGGCCGGGAGTGACGTCGGTCGCTCGCGCCCACGGCGTCGGTGGGCCGGCGCGGCGACGACCCCGCGGCGGTCGCGGGACGTGCCGGGGTGGCGGCGCGTCCCGTCGGGCTCCCGCCGGGCGGCTGGCTCATCGCGCGTACCTCCGCTGCTCTCGGTCCTCGCGGGCCCGGTCCTCGCAGCCCCGGGCTCTGCGGCCAAGCGTAGGACGCGCGCGTGCCCGACCCCCCGCGCTCGTGCGGGGTGTCGGGCACGCGTCGGCGGTTCACCCGCCCGTCATCGCCCGAGGGGCGTCGGGGTCGTCACCCGCAGCCCAGCGCGGCGTGCTCCGCCTCGGTCTCCGTCGTGACCTCGACGCCGTCGACGGTGCTCGTGGCACGCACCACGACGGTGCCCGCCTCGACCGCCGCCGCGCGGACCGCGAACGACTGGTAGGCGCTCTTCCCCGGGGCGACCGCCGGGAACGACCGCGAGCCGTACGGCGTCTCGAGGACCAGGTCGACCGGGGCGTCGTGACCGTGGGTGGCGACCACGGCGACGTAGGCCTTCCCGGCGAGGCAGCGCGCCTGCGCGGTGACCGTGACGGGCAGCTCGGGTTCCGGACCGCCCGTGCCCGGGTCGTCCGCGAACGCCCGCCACTCGGTGACCGCCACCGCGGAGTAGGTCGTCCCGTTCCCGTTCGCCGAGAAGGTCGCTCGCAGGCGCGACGTGGTGACGGGGTCGAACGTCACGGTGTTGAACGCGGTCGTGCTCGTGCCGTACCCGGAGGGGTTTGCCACCGGGACCCACGCCTGCGCCGCCTCGTCCCAGTACTCGAGGACCCAGGAGTCCGGACGGACGACGCCGTCGCCGCTGCCGGGGTTCGAGTCCCGCCAGAACTTCAGCTCGGCGCCCGTGAGTCGGATCGGTCGCGACCAGTCGTACCGCACCCACTGGGTCGCGGGCCGGGTACCCGACCAGGTGCCCCAGATCTGGGCCTGGCTCGGGTTCGCCGGGTCGGCGTCGTCGTGGAGCGCGCCGACGCTGTTCCACCCCGCGGTGTACGAGGCGGTCGCCGTGGCGATCGGTGCGACGTTGCCCGTGAGGGGTCCCGAGACGTCCGCGGGGACGGTCACGAGCTTCGGCGTCTCCGCGTTGCCCGCGACGTCGACCGCCCGGAACGACACCCGGTGCTGGCTCGCGTCCGGGGCGGCCACCGGGCCGGCATAGGTCTGCCAGCCGCCCGTGCCGATCGCGTACTCGACGCGGGCGACGCCCGACGTCGCGTCGGTCGCGGTGACCGTCACCGTGCGCGCGGCCTCGTCGAGCACGCCCGTGCTGACGGGCGCCACCCGGTCGATCTGGACGTCGAGCGCCACCTCGTCCGAGACGTTCCCCGCACGGTCTGCGGCCGTCGCGAGGACGCGGTGCTCGCCGTCGCCCGTCACGGTGACCTCCGTGGTCCGCGTCGGCTCCGTGCTGGCCGGGGCGCCGTCGCCCACACGCGTGGTGAGGACCACGCGCCCGCCCGAGTCGTCGGCTCCGTCGACCCGGACCCGGACGTCGGAGCGGAACCAGCCGTCGCTGCCCGCGCTGCCGAGCGGCGTGAGCGTCACGGTCGGCGCGGTCACGTCGCCCTCCGCCGCCTCGGCCGGGATCACGGTGACCTCCGTGCTCACGCGACCGCCCGCGTAACCGAGCACGGACCCCTCGACGGAGAAGGTGCCGGGGGCGGCCACGTCGGCGGCGGTGACCTCGTCCCAGAAGGCGGGGACGTGCAGCGTCTCGCCGCCCGCGAACGTCACCGGGACCGTCCCCGGCAGGGCGGTCTCGCCCACCTCGACCGTCACGCCGGGCGGGTCGACGGCGGCGGGCTGCTCGGCGAGGACCTTCCACTCCTCGACGGCCACGGCCGAGTACGTGCTGCCGTTCGTCGAGGCGTCCAGGACGGCGCGCACCTGCGTCGTCGTGACCGGGTCGAACGTCGTGTCCTGGAAGCCGCTCGTGCCGGTGCCGTAGCCGCTGGGGTTCGGCACGTCGACCCACGCGCCGCCGTCGGAGGCGTCCCAGTACTGGATGCGCCACGACGCGGGGGCGGCGACGCCGACGCCCGTGCCCTGCGGCTGGTCGTTCCAGAACTCGATCTGCGAGCCGGCGAGCCGCATCGGCCGGTCCCACGTGTACTGGACCCACTGCTGGGGCGGGTTGTTCCCCGTCCAGGTGCCCCACATGTCCGGGGGCAGCGGGTTGGGCCGCACGATCTCGTCGTTGAGAGCCTTCTTCCAGTACTGCGTGGGGACGGGCTCGTTCGACACCGTGACCGTCGCCTCCTGCGCGACGTTCGCGCGCGGGGTCGTGTCCCTGACCGGGGCGGGCGTCGTGACGACCTGCTTCATGCGCGGCGGCGACTGCGTGTCGTCCCACTCGACGCGGTCGATCGCGACCGAGCGCCGGAAGTGGTTGCCGCCCTCGGCGTCGGCCGTGTGGTACGCGATCCACCACTCGCCGTCGAACTCGAGGATGCCGGGGTGGCTCGTCGTCGACGACACCGGGGCGAGGACCGTGCCGCGGTAGGTCCACGGCCCCTCGGGCGACGACGCCGTGCCGTACGCGATGCACGCGTGGTAGTTGGCGGGGGTGCACGCGGACGTCGGTCCCGCGTTGTTGCCCGCGTACGCCAGGTAGTAGGTCCCGTCCCGCTCGAACGCCCACGCCGCCTCGAAGAAGCCGGTGAGCCCGGTGACCGTGCGGACCTGGCCGACCGGGGTCTTCATGTCCTGTGCGAGCTCGAGCATGCGCAGGTTCGAGAAGCTGCCCCACCAGACGTAGACGCGGGCGTCGTCGCCCTCGCCGTCCACGAGGACCGTCGGGTCGATGTTGTGGATCGTGTTCGGGGTGGGGACCCGCTGGGAGATGATCGGCGCGCCGACGTGATCGGTCCACGGGCCGATCGGGGAGTCGGACACGGCGACGCCGATGCCGAACGCGTCGCTCGCGGGGCTGTTCGCCTCGTGCACGGGGACGTACCAGTAGTAGCGCCCGTCGACGCCCGCGACGACCTGCCCCGCGTACGCGCGGCCCGGCGTCGCCCAGTCGAACACGTCCTCGGGCCGCATGAGCGACGGGTGGTGCGTCCACTCCCCCGCGTCCACGTCGCTCGTCACGAACGCGCCCCACTCGTTCATGACGAAGTCGTTGCGCGTCGGACCGGCCTCGTCGTGGCCCGTGTAGACGTACAGCGCGTCCTCGTCCGTGGCGTTGCCGGGTGCGCCTGCCGGGACGACGAGCGGTGCGGGGTCGGCCGAGTAGTAGCTCCCGTCGCCGAGGATCGGGTTCTGGGTGCTCGTGAAGGTGTACGGGTCCGCGGCGGCGGCCGGGGTCGCGGTCGCCGCGAGCCCCGTGAGCGCGAGCCCGGCGGCGAGCACGCTCGCGAGCGCTCGTCTCGGACGATCCCTGCCGTGCGACGGTCGGGCGGTCGGTCTGTCGGTCATGGCCTGGTCTCCTGACGGTCGGGCCGCGGCGCGGCCTGCGGGTCCTGCGTGGAGGTCGTGCGCCCCGGGAGTTCCCTCGGCCCCCGGGGCGCACGGTCGTGGAGCCCGTGCCGGCGGGCAGGACGTGCCGGGTGCGCGGCCGGCCGACGGTGACGCCCCCGCGAGCGGGGATCGGACGCGTCACCGCCGTCGTCGCGGCACCGTCGTCGCACGCGGGGTGGCGGTCGTGACGGGCGGGCCGACGGCGCCGTGCACCTCGGCGGTGCGGCGTGCGGGCCGTCGTCGCGCTCGCGTCGTCACGGGCGTGCACCTCTCGTCGTCGAGTCGGTCGTCCGGCGCCGACCATGCCACACGCGGAAACTACTTCGCAATGCTTTTCGGTCGACACTCCCGCGAGGGGCGTGGCGGGTGGAACCTCCTGTTGCCCCTCGAGAGCCGGGATCCGCAGGATGGCGGGCGCGAGCCGGCCATGGCCGCGTCGCGACCGGTGTTCAGTCGAAGAAAGTCAGCCGACCCGGTTTTCGGTCTGCGGCCCGTGCTCGCGGTGCCGCTCCGCACGCGCGCGGGCGCGCGACGTCGCGATGGACACGAGCACGCCGACCACGACCAGGTCGAGCACGATCTGGACCATCGCCACGATCTTCGCCCCCTCGCCGACCGGGTGGACGTCGCCGTACCCGACGGTCCCGAGCGTCACCACGGCGAAGTACAGCGCGTCGGTGCGGTTCTCGATGCCGACGAACTGGTCGGCCATGAGGTAGTAGGCGAGGGCGAAGAACGTGACGACCGGGAGGAGCAGGCCCATGACCGACTGGACCCGGACGCTCGGCGTCCCCCAGGCGCGGAGCTGGCGGCGCACCTGGACCACGAGGAGCGCGCACAGCAGCGCCAGCCCGACGACGAACGCCACGAGCTGGACGACCTCCGGGGCCTCGTCGGTCGGCAGCGGGACGCCGTAGTAGACCGTGAGGCACGCCGTCGTGGACGCGACCGTCAGGATGAGCGTCCACCACGGGCTGTCGTGCGGGAGCCTGCGCATGCGCCCAGCATCCCGCGCAGAGGCGTTCTCGTCGCGGCGTCGTGCCCGTGTCGGCGGTCGTGGCTAGGTTGGGCGCGTGACGTCGTCGACCACCGCTGCCCGCTCCGCGGCCGCCAAGCGAGCCCGCCCCGCCTACCGCTGCTCCGAGTGCGGCTGGACCACGGCCAAGTGGGTGGGACGCTGCGGCGAGTGCCAGGAGTGGGGCACGGTGACCGAGGACGCCCCCGCGGCCTCGGGTCCGCGCACGACCGCGGTCACGCCGACGCGCTCGCCCGCGCGCCCCATCGGGGAGATCAGCGTCGACGCGGCTCGTGCGACCCCGACGGGCGTCTCGGAGTTCGACCGCGTGCTCGGAGGCGGCATCGTGCCGGGCGCCGTGGTCCTGCTCGCCGGGGAGCCGGGGGTCGGCAAGTCGACCCTGCTCCTCGCGGTCGCGAGCAATGTCGCGTCCGGCGGGACGGACCTGCCGACGGTGCGCCCGGTCGGCGACCGCGCGGCCACGACCGGCCGCCCGGCCCCGACGCCGCGGCGCGTCCTCTACATCACGGGCGAGGAGTCGGCGGGGCAGGTGAGGCTGCGGGCCGAGCGCGTCGGCGCCCTCGCGCCCGGCCTGCTCCTGGCGTCCGAGACGGACCTCGCGACCGTGCTCGGCCACATCGAGGCGACGGAACCGGACCTGCTCGTCGTGGACTCCGTGCAGACCATCGCGTCCGCCCAGGTCGAGGGTGCGCCCGGCGGCGTGAGCCAGGTGCGCGAGGTCGCGGCGTCGCTCATCGCGGCGGCGAAGGCGCGCGACCTGCCCGTCATCCTCGTGGGGCACGTCACCAAGGACGGCTCGGTCGCCGGGCCGCGCACGCTCGAGCACCTGGTCGACGTGGTGTGCCAGTTCGAGGGAGAGCGCCACTCGCGCCTGCGGCTCGTGCGCGCCGTGAAGAACCGCTATGGCCCGACGGACGAGGTCGGCTGCTTCGACCTCACGGAGAACGGCATCGTCGGCCTCGCCGACCCGAGCGGGCTGTTCCTCTCGCACACCGGCGCCGGGTCCCCCGGCACGTGCGTCACGGTCACGCTCGAGGGCAGGCGCCCGCTCGCCCTCGAGATCCAGTCGCTCGTCGTGCCGAGCTCGCTGACCAACCCGCGCCGCACCACGAGCGGCGTGGACTCGAGCCGCCTCGCGATGATCCTCGCGGTCATGCACCGCCACGCGGGCGTCCGGCTCGTCGACCAGGACGTCTACGCGTCGACCGTCGGTGGCGCCAAGGTCACCGAGCCCGCCGCCGACCTCTCGATCGCGCTCGCGGTCCTCTCCGCGCGCGAGGACGAGGCGCTGCCCCAGGGCACGGTGGCGTTCGGCGAGGTCGGCCTCGCGGGCGACATCCGCCCCGTCACCGGCCTGGACCGCCGCCTCGCCGAGGCCGCGCGCCTCGGCTTCACGCGCGCCGTCGTGCCGCGCGGGTCGTTCCCGCGCCCGGTGGAGGGCATGACGATCCTCCCCGCGCGCCACCTCGGCGAGGCCGTCGAGCTCGCGCGGACCTGACCGCTCCGCCGCGCCCCCGACCTGACCGTTTCGCCCGGCCCGGTGCGCGGCGGTCAGCCGCCCGAGGTGGCCGCCGCGGCCCGGTCGACACTTCCGGCATAGAGGTAGACGCCGAGCGTCGCCGGCTCGCGGTCCAGGTACACCGTCATCTCCTGCCCCGCGGCGCGGGTCATGCCGTGCTTCTCGTAGAACCCGTACGAGCACAGCGAGTCGGTGTAGAGGTGGAAGTCCGTCCTGCCGTGCTGCCGGAGGTGCGCGAGGAACTCGCGGTAGAGCGCCTTGCCGGCACCGAGCCCGCGCGCGGCCGCGCCGACGGCGAAGAGGGTCAGCTCGTCGGTGAGCGGCGCGGTGGTGCGCCGGCGCAGGGACCGGTAGACGCCGTCGAAAGCGAGGTACTGCCGCAGCGACCTCCACTCGGGCAGGCCGAGGACGACCAGCCGGAGCACGTGGCCCGCGGTGCGCAGCCGGTTGCCCAGCACCCCGGGCAGGGGCGCCCGGCCCGAGACCCCGCCCATGAGGACGCCGACGACGCGTCCGTCGAGGACGGCGACGCGCGCGTAGGTGCTCGCGAGGAGGCGCTCGCGCAGGTAGACCTCGAGCGCGCCGTCGAGCAGATGCGGGGCCGGCACGTAGCGATGGATCGCCCACGCCTCGTCGATGATCGCCTTGACGTCGTGCGCGTCGCGCGGGGCGTAGGGGCGGTACGTGATCGTGGTCATGACACTCCTCGGTCCGGCGCGGTTCGTCGTCGGCGCCGTCGCCGAAGGGTGGGCGACGTACCGACCATATGGACTGTAGTAACGACCAATGGGACGGTTGTGTTCCCCAGTGCCTAATGTCGAACCGAGCACGATGGGAGGATGGGGCCATGACCGGTGGTGGACAGCGCGCCCGGCGCGACCCCGTGCGCACGCGGCGGCTCCTGCTCGACGCCGCGGCCACGGCCCTGGCGACGCACGGCCTGGGGGTCAGCGTCGACACGATCGCCCGCACGGCCGGGGTGTCCAAGAGCGGGCTGCTCCACCACTTCCCCACCAAGGACGACCTGTTCGTCGCGCTCGCACGCGACGCTTACGAGCGCTTCGCCCGCGAGGTCGAGGCGCACACCGAGCCGGCGGACCTGGCCCCCGGCCGCATCATGCGCGCCTACCTCCGCGCGTCGTTCGCGGCGCTCGGCACCGACGAGCCGACCACCGGCTACTGGGGGGTCGAGGCGCAGCTGAGCGTCGTCCCCGCGGTGGCCGACGTGATCCGCGCGAACGCCGAGGACTGGCAGGAGCGCCTCACCGCCGACGGGTTCGACCCCGACGTGATGCGACTCGTCCTGCTCGCCGTGACGGGCGCCGAGATGGCGTCCGGCGTGGGAGCCGCACCGGCGAGCACCGCGCGCCGGGTGGAGGAGCAGCTCCTCCGACTGACCCACCGCGCCGACGCGCTCCGCAGCCTCCTCGACGTGGCGCCCCCGCCGTAGCCCCGACTGCACGCCCTCACCGAGCGGGCGCGTCAACGGCCGAGAGCCCACCACTGCAGCAGCATGATGGTCTTGCCGTCGACGATGCGGCCGTCGCCGATCATGGCCAGCGCGTCGTCGAGCGGGAGCTCGACGACCTCGATGTCCTCCCCCTCGGCCGCCACTCCTCCGCCTGTCCCTGTGCGGTCGCGCGGGGTGTACGGCGCCGCGAAGAAGTGCACCTTCTCGGTGACGGAGCCCGGGCTCATGTAGGCGGTGAAGACGCGCGCGACCGGCCCGACGGTCACGCCGAGCTCCTCGGCGACCTCGCGCCGGATCGCGGTCTCGGGGTCGTCGTCGTCCAGCAGGCCGGCGGCCGTCTCGAGGAGCATGCCGTCCTCGTGGTCGTTGACGTACGCCGGGAACCGGAACTGCCGCGTGAGCAGGACGGTCGACCGCGCGGCGTCGTGGAGCAGGATCGTCGCGCCGTCCCCACGGTCGTACGTCTCGCGCTCGAGCGTCTGCCAGCGCCCGTCGCGGCGCCGGAGGTCGAAGGTCGTCCGGCGCAGCACGTGCCACCCCTGCGACGTGAGCTCGACGTCGCGGACGACGACGTCCGGGTTGCGTCGCAGCGCGCGACCGGCCCGGTCGAGACCCGTGCGGCCGCGGTGGTCGGGGACGTCGACGCCGGGGACCCCGCTCACCGCGCGCTCGCCGGAGAGGTCTCGACGCGACGGGGCAGCTCGGAGACGCCGTGGTAGACGGGGAGGCCGCGGGCCGTGGCGATCGCGACGTCCTGGTCGGCCCCCGCCGACTCGCCGGGCAGGCGCAGGACCGCGTCGCAGTGCTCCAGGAGACGCTGCGCGGTCGGGTAGAGCACGTCGGCAGCCAGGTCGTCGTCCACCGTGGCACCCGCCGAGCGCAGGACCGGGAGCGCGACCCACTCGCCGATCATGGGGACGTGCCCCGCGGCGAAGACGGGCCAGGCCGCCTCCTCGAGACGGCGCAGGTTGGCCTCCATGGCGGCGTGGTCGCCGTCGGTCCCGGATCGGTAGGGGCCGGCGATCAGGACGAGCAGGGGTCGGTTCATGCCTCTAGAATAGGCATGAACGTGCATCATCAAGAACAAACGAGGAGAAGCATGCTGGCCGCCGAGAGACGAGACCTGCTGCTCGCGACCCTCCGCCGTGACGGCAAGATCGTCGCGAAGACCGCGGCGGCGGAGCTCGGGCTCTCGGAGGACAGCATCCGCCGGGACCTGCGCGAGCTGGCCGCCGAGGGGCTCTGCCAGCGCGTGTACGGCGGGGCGCTGCCGGTCTCGCCGGCCGTCGCGGACTACGCGGGACGCCGGCAGGTCTCCGTCGCGGGCAAGGAGCGGGTGGCGGCGGCCGCGGTCCGCCTGATCGACCCCGGGAGCACCGTCATCCTCGACGGCGGGACGACGGCCCTCGCCGTCGCGGCGGCGCTCCCGCCGGACCTGCGCTGCACGGTGGTGACGCACAGCCCGACGGTCGCGACGGCGCTCGCCGAGCACCCGGTCGCCGACGTGATCGTCCTCGGCGGCAGGCTCTTCAAGCACTCGGCGGTGACCAGCGGGGCGGCGACGGTCGAAGCCGCGCAGCACGTGTCGGCCGACCTGTTCCTGCTCGGCGTCACCGGCATCCACCCCGACGCCGGCCTCACCACGGGCGACCCGGACGAGGCCGCGACGAAGCGGGCGCTCGCCGCGCGCGCGGCCGAGACGTACGTGCTGGGCTCGTCGGAGAAGGTCGGGGCGGCGTCGCCGTTCCGCGTCGTCGGGTTCGACGACGTCGCCGGCGTCGTCACGGACGCCGACCTCGCGTCGGACGTCGTGCGCGCACTTCGCGAGCGGGTCCGCGTGCTCCCCGCCTGACGACGTCAGAACGTTCAGGAACGTGCACGCCGTGGACCCGGGCCGTATCCCGCGACGCACAGCGCGACGACCGTCGTCGCGGCCGCGAGCAGCACGGCGAGCACCATGTGGGCACCGACCGCCACGACGGGCAGCCCGTGGCGCGCCTGGTAGAGGCCCAGCAGCACCTGGACGCCCTCCAGCGCGAGGAGCGCGAGGAGCCAGACCCGGACCGGCAGGCGGCGCGCCCACGCCACGACGGTGAGCGCGACCGTGAGGGCCACGAGCGCGTAGCTCGGCCAGGCGTGCACGTGCTGGAGGAGCGTCGCGTCGAACCCGTTGCGGCCCGCCTGCTGGTCGCCCGAGTGCGGCCCCGCGCCCGTGGTGAGGACGCCGAGGAGGATGGTCACGACCGCCGTCGTCACGAGGACGGCGGTCGCCACCCGGAACGCCGCGGGCGCGCGGTCGGTCCCGTCGTCCGCGGGGACGACCCGGAGGCGGACGAGGAACGCCGCGCACACGCACGCGAGGGCGACCGAGGCGACGTAGTGGAAGCCGACGACGAACGGGTTGAGCCCGGTGAGCACGGTCACCCCGCCCACGAGCGCCTGCGCCACGACGCCCAGCACGACCGTGCCCGCGAGCAGCGCGAGGTCCCGGCGCTCGTGACGTACCCGGACGACCAGGAGCAGCACGACCACCGCAGCGACGCCGACGACCCCGGCCAGCGTGCGGTTGCCGAACTCGATGAGCCCGTGGACGCCCATCTCCGGGGTGCTCACGAGCGAGTCGGACGTGCACAGGGGCCACGTCGGGCAGCCCAGGCCCGACGACGTCAGCCGGACGGCCCCGCCGGTCGCGACGAGGAGCACCTGGACGGCGAAGGAGACCCACGCCGCCACGACGACCCTCCGGTCCAGCCGGTCGGGCAGCCGTCGCCACCATCGCCGCAGCACGGGCTCTCCGACGTCCGCCCGGTCGGCCACCCGCTGGTCCGCGCTCATCGGCCCACCGCGCCCAGGAACGGCACGAGCGCCTCGGTGATGCGCTCCCGCGCCTCGTCGTCCGAGATCGTGGGCGTCCCGTCGCCCGGCTGCGCCCCGTAGTCGCCGAACTGGGCGTGCGTCGCGCCGTCGATGCGCACGCGCTCGGCGCCGGGCGGCATGAGCGCCATCGAGGAGGTGATCGACTCCTCGTCGACGAGCCCGTCCCGCGTGCCCGTCACGGTGAGGGCGGCCAGGTCGGAGCGGCCGGAGAGGTCGCCGAGCGAGCAGTACGACGCGAGCAGGACGAGGGCGCGCACCTCGTCCCACTCGGCGTACGTGCACGCCCGGACGCCGCCCATGCTGTGTCCGCCCACGGCCCAGGCGTCGACCTCGGGGGCGAGCGCCGTGAACGCCTCGAACGGCCGGCGCTCCAGCAGCGCGAGGTGGAGGAACGGTTCGACGAGGACGACCGTCGTGCCCTGCGCGGCGACCTCCTGGAACGTCGCCACGTACGCCTGCGGCTCGACCTTGGCCCCGGCGAGGAACACGAGACCGCTGCCGTCGCTCTCCCCCGCGGGGCGCAGGACGACGGCGTCGCCGCGGTCGTCCAGGCGGACGCGCGGGTCCTCCTGCACGGCGGTGAGACCCGCCGGCTCCGCGGGGAAAGTGTCGTCGGCCCACACGAGGAAGGCGCCGACCGCGACGACGAGCAGGCCGACCAGCACGAGCGCGACCGTCACGAGCACGCGGCGGACCCGGGACCGACGGGGTGCCGACGGCGTGGCGGGAGAACCGTCCGGCGGAGCGGCGCCGTCGTCGGGAGCGTGCTGCGCCGGGGGCGCGAGCAGGAAGGGCATGGGGCAGCTCCTGGGAGGGTAGATGGTACGGCTACCGTAGCATCTCGCTTGTAGGCTGATCCGATGAGCCAGCACCCCGACGCCCGACCGGCGCTGTCGGTCCACCTGCTCCGGGACCTCCAGGACGCGATCGGCGAGGCCACCTCCGCCCTGGCGCACCGGCTGCGGATGAGCGCCACGGACGCCGCCGCCCTCGAGCACGTCGCGCTGGCGGACCAGCCGCTGGGCCCCGGGGAGCTCGGCGCGCGGCTCGCCGTCACGCGCTCGTCGGCCACCGAGGTCGTGGACCGGCTCGCGCGCGCCGGGCACGTCGAGCGCGTCCGGGACGAGACGGACCGGCGCCGGTACCGCCTCGAGCCCACCGCCGCCGCCCGGTCGCGCGTCCGTGCCGAGCTCGACCCGCTCCGACGTTCCCTGGACTCCGCCGCCGACGGCTTCTCGCCCGCGCAGCAGCAGGTGATCGCCGCGTACCTGCGCGCGGTGACCTCCGCCTACCGCTCCTTCGCGGCCACGCCGGACGGGGCCCCGGAGTCTCCCCGCCCCCACCGGTGACCGCCGGGCGGCGCGGGCGAGCGCCGCCCGGCGCGTCGAGACCGGATCGTGACCGGATTTGTGGCCCGCTGCCGCGGGTTCCCGGGGGTGGAAAAGGGCTCGCAGCGTAGGATTCCTCCGTGGCCAACTCCCCTGCGCACCCCGACGAGCTGCTCCGGGAGACCCTCGCCGCCGTGGCACCGGGCACCGAGCTCCGTGACGGTCTCGAGCGCATCCTCCGCGGCCGGACCGGCGCGCTCATCGTGCTGGGCCTGGACAAGGTCGTCGAGGAGATGTGCTCGGGCGGGTTCGTCCTCGACGTCGGCTTCTCCGCGACGCGCCTGCGCGAGCTGTCGAAGATGGACGGCGCCGTCGTGCTCGACCGCGACGCGAACCGCATCCTGCGCGCAGCCGTGCAGCTCCTGCCGGACCCGACCATCGAGACGACCGAGTCCGGGACGCGGCACCGCACCGCGGAGCGCGTCGCCAAGCAGAGCGGTTTCCCGGTCATCTCGGTGAGCCAGTCCATGCGGATCGTCGCCCTGTACGTCGGCGGCCAGCGCCACGTCCTCGAGGACTCCGACACCATCCTGTCGCGCGCCAACCAGGCGCTCGCGACGCTCGAGCGCTACCGCGCCCGGCTCGACGAGGTGTCCGGCACGCTGTCCGCGCTCGAGATCGAGGACCTCGTCACGGTCCGGGACGTGTGCGCCGTCGTGCAGCGCCTCGAGATGGTCGCCCGCATCTCGGAGGAGATCGCCGGTTACGTCATCGAGCTCGGCACCGACGGGCGGCTCCTCGCGCTCCAGCTCGACGAGCTCATCGGCGGGATCGGCTCCGACCGCGAGTTCGTCATCCGCGACTACGTGGACCTGGGTCGCAAGGACCGCTCGCTCGCCGAGGTCCAGAAGGCCCTCGGCGGCCTGGACTCGACCCAGCTTCTCGACCTCGGCCAGATCGGCCGCGTGCTCGACCTGCCGGGCGGCGGCGACGCGCTCGACGCCGCCGTCGCGCCGCACGGGTACCGCCTCCTGTCGAAGGTCCCTCGCCTGCCCGCCACGATCATCGACCGCCTCGTCGCGCACTTCGGCGGCCTGCAGAAGCTCCTCGCGGCGAGCATCGACGACCTCATGACCGTCGACGGCGTCGGCGAGCAGCGCGCCCGTGCGGTGCGCGAGGGCCTGTCGCGGCTCGCGGAGTCGAGCATCCTCGAGCGCTACGTCTGACCCACCTGACCGTCCGACCGACGAGCCCGCACGGAGGGGGACCGTGGACCACGTCGACGAGTGGTCGGCACTGGCCGACGCCTGGGCGCGCTGGTGGGCGCCCGCGGCGGCCCCGGCCCAGCAGGCGATCCTCGACGCCGCGAGCGTCGGGCCCGGCTCCCGCGTGCTCGACGTCGGGTGCGGCACCGGCGAGCTCGTCGCCATGGCTCTCTCCCGCGGCGCGGACGCGGCAGGCTGCGACGCCGCGGCCGGGATGATCGACGTCGCGCGTCGGGTCGGCCCGGACGCGGACCTGCGCGTCGCCCAGGCCGAGCGCCTCCCGTGGCCCGACGACGCGTTCGACCTCGTGACGCTCGTCAACGCCCTCGCGTTCACCGACGTCGCCCTGACCCTGAGCGAGTGCCGGCGCGTGAGCGAGCTGGTCGCCGTCGCGACGTGGGCGGAGGACGACCTCAACGACCTCACCGTCCTCGAGCGGGCCGTCGCCGGCGAGGACCACGAGCCGAGCGACGAGAGCCGCGAGGAGGGCCACCTCGGCGCGCTCCTGGCCGAGCACGGCTTCACCGTCGTCACCGAGGGCGTCGCGGACGCGCCGATGGTGCTCGCCGACGCGGACGAGGTCGTCGCCGCCATCATGTTCGGCGAGTCCGACGAGCTGCGCGCCGAGCTCCGCCCCGACGTCCTCGCCGCCGCGCGCCCCTTCCGCCGCCCCGACGGCACCTACCTCCTGCGCAACGCCTTCCGCTGGGCCCTGGCCCGCCGCTGACGCACTCCTGCCCCGCCGAGGCAGAACCGTGGTCAGGTCTCAGACCCACCTGGTCGCGTCCGCGGCGCGGATGGACTCGGTGCTCGGGGCGGGGGCCGAGACGAACCCCACCACGCGGGCAGTCGCCAGGGTGAGCGCAGACCAGGGTGAGACGACGCAAGGCGGGGTGGGTGGTGGTGCCGCGTCGTGGCGGGCCTGGCGGGAGCCGCGAGGAACGAGCGGCGGATGGTAGACGCGGCACCACCACCCACCCCGCCCACCCAACGCGACCACACGCCGTCGGGCGAGAGACCACGGCTCAACCTCGCGTGACCACGGCTCTACCTCGCGCGACCAGGGCTCTACCTCGGCAGACCAGGGTTCTCCCTCGCGCAGACGGGTCTCGCCCCGGTCCGTGGGGACGGACCGGGGCGAGACGGGTGCGCGACGCGCGCTGCGGGTCAGCCGCAGGTGGCGGCGTCGTACTGCTCGGTGACGGTCGTCGACCTCCCCTCGGCGTCGGTGGCCACGACCGTGACCTCGCCGGCCTCGACCGACGTCGCCCGCGACGCGAACGACTGGTAGGCGTTCTTGCCGGGCTCGACGCCGTTGACGGTCTTGGTCCCGAACGGCGTGTCGAGGCGGACCGTGAGCGGCACCTCGTCGTCGTTCTGCGCGCGGACCGCGACGTAGACCTTGCCGGCGAGGCAGCGGGTCTCCGCCGTGACGGTGACCGTCGGGCCGGCGGGGACGCCGTCGCCCACGGTCAGGGTGAGCGTCGTCGTCGTGGTGCCGGCGGTGCTCACGTAGTCCGGGAGGACGAGGTCACCCTGGATCACGTACACGCCCGGCGTCTCGACGACGGACTCGTCGTAGTCCCACTCGACGCCGATCGCCTGGTTGTCGCGCGAGCCGTCGTTGTAGGAGACGAGGACCGTGGTGGGCAGCCACGGCTGCTCGCCGACGTCCACGCTCTGCTCGAACTGCTCGGCGCCCTGGATCGAGATGCCGCCCTGCGAGCTCTCCGGCCGCACGTACACCTGAGCCTCGGCGATGAGGCCGTAGGTCGTGTTGGTGCCGTAGACCGTGAACGGCTCGACGTTGGTCTCGGCCACCATGGCCGGCGTGATGGGCTGCCAGGTGAAGTCGACCGTGCCGCGGCGGCCGCTCGAGTAGACGACGTCGAGCGACGTCGGCAGCTCGGGCACCTCGCCCGTGACGGTGCGCAGGATCACCGGGCTCGCGACCGAGTCGACGGTGTCCCCGTTGACGCGCCACCGCAGGACGCCGGTGCCGGCGCCGCCGGTCTGCACGCCGGTGATGCGGACGCGCAGGTAGCTGGCCTCGACGGGCTCGAACTCGAGGTGGTTGTACGCGTTGCGCTGGAGCGCGCCCGCGTACGTCGAGCCCTCGGTCAGGGTGACGGGAGTCCAGTCGGTGCCGTTCTGCGAGTGCTCGACCGTGTAGGTGTCCGCGCGCGGCATGCGCGTCCCGCCGTTGTCGTCGTACCAGTAGATGTCGGTCGACGCGACGAGCACCGGGGACTCCCACGCGTACCGGATCCACGCCGCGGTCTGCGGGCTCGTCCCGTTCGCGGGCTGGCCCCACGTGCCCCAGCCGTTGCCCGCGCCCGGGTTCGAGCTCGCGGGCGTCGAGGGCTCGTTGACGCGCAGCGGGTTCTCCCACGACGCCGACCCGCTCGTCGTGATCGTCGCGAGCGCCCCGAACTCGGCCGACGTCGCCTTCTCGGTGAGCTCGACCTCGACGTCGCGCTCGGTCGTGAGCTCGCCGTCGGACGCGGTGAGGCGGAAGGTGTACTCCCCTGCGGCCGTACCCGTGACCGTGGTGGTCAGCGCGTCGGCGTCGCCGAAGATGACGCTCGCGCCCTCGGGCTCGGAGACCGTCGACCACCCGGAGGTGAGCACCCCGTCCTCGGGGATGCCGTCGTCGGTCACGGTGCCGACGAGCGTCGTGGACAGGTTGCCGTCCTTCGACCGGTCGACGTTCACGGTGACGGTCGGGGCGTCGTTGACGACCTCGGGCACGTCGCGGCCGGAGTCGAAGACCTGGATCTCCGAGATGGCGGTCCAGTACGACGGCGTGTTCGTGAACGCGACCCGGACCGTGTCCGTGGTCACGGCCTCGAAGAGCGCCTCGTTGAACTTCGGACCGGGGATCTTCGGGGCCTTGAACGCGTCCGGCACCGTGGTCCAGCCGCCCGAGCCGTCGGGCACCTGGATCGAGTACCGCAGCGGCTCGCGGTAACCGCCCGCCTGCCGGTCGCTGACGAACCAGACCTTGACGTTGTCGAACGTCGTGGGCTCGCCGAGGTCGAGCTCGACGTAGCCGGTGTCACCCTCCGTCCCGTAGTTGCCCCAGTAGGGCTCGTTGACGGTGTTGCCGTCGGTGACCGCGGCGAGCGACACGGGTCGCTCGGTCTCCTTGATCGCCCCGGGCGTGTAGTTCATCGAGCCCGTGCTCCAGCCCGGCGTGTGGAACTGGCGCCACGGCGTCGGGCGCGCGCCCTGCTGGGTGGCCGACGACGACAGCTCGGCACCGCGCGCGAGGTTGCCCGCGTCCTCGGTGAGGTCGATGCCCGCGGTCTTGAGGTAGGAGACGACGCGCTCGTCCTCGATCAGGGTGTCCACGGCCGTGGGCACGTCGGCCCCTTCGTCCGCGACGACCTCGACCCGGAGGCCCTCGTCGGACTCGACGACCTCGTTGGCGGCGGGGTCGTAGACGAACCGGCCGAGCGCGTCGGCCGCGGCCTTGCGCTCGCCGTCGACGAACAGGCTGTAGCCCTCACCGAGGCCGTAGTGCGAGCCGTCCTCGTCCCAGACGATCGTGACGTCCTTGCCGTGGTACCGCAGGTTGTTGACCATGAAGTGGTCGTACCCGAGGTCGATCGGCCAGAGCTCGATCTTGTCGTCGGACCGCGGCTGGATGCCGCCCATGTCCTCGACGTAGATGTAGTTCATGTTGCCGAGCATCACGTGGTTCGGGTTGTTGCGGTTGAACGTCTGCGTGCTCGCGTTCCAGTTCGAGTAGTACTCGGCCTGGTTGGGGACCAGCGCGTTGCCGTTCGGGTAGATGCTCCACGCCATCCAGTCGAGCAGCTTGGCCGCGTACTCGGGCGTGACGTAGGTGTGGTCGGGGTCGTAGTGCCGCAGCGCGGACCGCACACCGCGATACTGGACCGTGAAGTTGATGTTGGAGAAGTTGTTCGAGCCGCCGATCCCGAACTTCGCGCGGTCGTACTGGTTGGCCGTGTAGAACGGGAAGATCGGGAAGTTGTCCCCGTACCGCAGGAAGCGGAAGCCGTCGACGTACTTCTCGGCGTCCTCGACCGGGATGAGGTTCTCGGCGTAGACGTCGTAGAGGTTCGACTCCTTCGCCGGGATGAGGTCGCGCTCGGCCTCGCTCAGGGGGTTCTGGTTCCCGCCCGACGTCGCGCCGTGCGACGTGCCGGCGAGGAACATGCGCGTCTCCTCGCTCCACAGCCGGCCGAGGATCGCGTCGCGGATCTCGTCCGCGGTCTGGCCCATCTCGGCGACCTTCTCCGGGTCCGCCCCCGCCATCGCGTAGAGCTGGCGGGCGGCGTCGAACGCGCCCCACACGTACGCGGACTCCGGTCGCTCGATCGTCCGCGCGCCCGGCGCCCCCGCGTTGACCTTGGGGTACCCGAAGCTGATCGCGTCGGAGTCGTTGCCGGGCATGTAGTTGGTGTCGTAGGCGATGAGCTTGTCGTCGTTGCCGTCGTAGTGCTCGAGCTGGCCCGTGCCGTCGCCCTCGAAGTACGTCGCGAAGCGCTCGGCGACCGCCGGACCGCCGCCGTGCACGTTGAACGCCTCGAGGCCCGCGGTGCCGAGGTACTGCGAGTAGTGGTTGTTCCAGCTCGTGTGGCCGGGGCTGTCGAGGAACGCGGAGGACCCGGACAGCTCGCCGATGTTGAGGATCTGCCCGTAGCCCAGGTACGGGTTGCGGATCCACTTGGTGTCCTGCAGGTGCATGGGCTGCGTGAGCGCCACCGAGTTCTGGTAGAGGTTCACGCCCTCGATCGTCGTCGGGTACTGGTACACGTAGCCCGGCTCGTTCGCGTCCAGGCTGTTGTACCGCTCGCCCCACCAGCGGTAGACGATCGCCTTCTCGATCGCGTCGTCGGGCACGTCGATGTACGGGATGTCCTGGGCCCACTGCCGGTTGAACGCCGTGACGCCGGTGCGGAACGCGTCCGCCGGCGACAGCTCGGCGTACTCGTGGAAGCTCTCGACCGACTCCGGGAGCGTGTCGCTGGACAGCACGCCGAGCACGGACAGGTCGAGCGATCCGCCCGCGGGGACCGTGACCTCGCGGTCGAGGTTGGTGCCGACGCGCTCGAACCCGGGCGCTTTGAGCCCGATCGTGACGTCGGACCACGGGGTGTCCACGAGACCGTTGTTCGACCCGCTCGTCAGCGTCCGCGTCCCGGTGAGCTCGTCCGCGGAGCCCGTCGACGTCGTCGCGAGCGGTGACGCCGCACGGACCGTGAACGTCACGTCGCTCGCGCCGGGGTTCGTGAACGTGATCGCCGACAGCGCCACGTTGTCGTACGTGATGAGCTTCTTGAGGTCGGCGGTGACACCGGTCGACCCGACCGTGTAGCGCGCCTTCGCGTGGCTCGGCGCGTTGAAGCGCTGCGCCCCGACCTCGGTGATCGTCTGACCGGGCACGGTCACGGTGTAGAGGTTGCCGAGGTTGTTCGGCCCGCCCGCGAACGCGGAGCCCGCGAAGCCCATGACCGCCCAGTTGCTGTTGCCGCGCAGGTAGAGCGACCGCCCGCGCGTTTGGAGCACGGTGTTGCTCGCCGTCCCGCTCACCCCGAGCACGCGGTCGAGGTAGTAGTCGGTGCCGCCCGCGGCCAGGTCCTTCTCGAAGATCGACCCGTGCATCGAGCCCGCGGTCCACGGGACGCCCGGCTCGAGCGCCGCGGCGACAGGACCCAGGTTCGTGTAGACCGGGTCACCGATGTCCATCGAGTCCGTCGTGCCGTCGGTGTAGACACCGACGTCGCTCTCGTTGCCCGGCACCACGTCGGCCTGCGCCGCCGGTGCCAGTGCGACGCCGGTGGCGGCCATCGCACCTGTCATCGCCGAGGCGACGACCCTTCTCCACGCTCTCCCCGACATCACCAAGTCCTCTCCATCGGGAACCGGAACAGGTTTCGGGACGACGGCGGGGCCTCGCGTCGCGCGGGTGGACTGCCTCGTCCGCCCGCCCCGCTGCGGGACGCGTGACCCTGATCGTCGTGCCGGCTCGCGCCGCCCCGCGGGCCGGTGGTGACCGGGGCCGTCGGCCCCGGCTCCCTCCGCGGTGAGGTCGCCAGACGCGAGCCAGTCAACCAGCGCACCACGTCGACCGCAATGGTTTTCGGTCTCGACTTTGCGCACCGATCGACGGAAGCACAGTGCCTCTTCGCGCCGTGATCCGTTGTGTTTCCGGGCCGTTCCGATCGTGCGACGCAATCTCACACACCGGAGAGATCAGTTCGGATCTTCTGTACCGAAATCAGCCACTCATCGGTTTCACTCCGTCTGAGCGCGCGGAGGAAGGCCCATCCTCGACGAGTCGCCCGCTCGGGGCTCGAGGCTCGGGGCTCGGGGCTCGGGGCTCGGGGCTCGGGATGACGGCAGGGCGTCGCACGGAGGTTGCGCGCCACCACGGCTTCAGGGCGACCCGGCACGACGGCTCGGCCGGAGCGCGGCCGCTGCTCGAGCGGACGACCGCTACGCGCCGTCGGCGGGCGGCGTCGTCCCGGCCGGGGTCTGCTCCGCGGGCGGGGCGGTCCCGTCGGCCGGCGGCGCCGCGCCGTCCGCCGGCGCCGTCCCGTCGGCCGGTGCGGTGCCCTCGGCCGGACCGGTCCCGTCGGCGGGAGCCGTCGGCTCCGCCGGGTCGGGCGTGGGCGCGGGCGGCTCGAGGAGCGTGAAGGTCACGGGCTCGCTCGTCGCCCCCTCGACGCCCGCGACGCTCAGGACCGCCGTGTACGTGCCCGGCCCCACCTCCGGCTGGTCGGGGGCGCAGCCCTCGACCGAGCGGTGCCGGTCCCAGCGGACGAGCTTCGACGGGTCCTCGTCCCCGGTGCTCATGAGGAGCAGCCGCTCCGTCGAGCCGCAGTGCGCGGACGACCACACGAGCTCGTCGCCGGAGTAGACCTGCACCTGCCGCCCGGCGTCGGAGCCGTCGACGAGGCACGGCCGTCCGCCGGACTGCCGGAGCGTGACGCTGAGCTGGACGGCGCGGCCCGGCTCGTACTCCGCCGCGCTCGTCGTGAGGCCCAGCTCCAGGGACGCCGCCGTGCAGTCCTGCGGCGGTCCGGCGGCCTCCGGTGTCGGCGGCGGCGACTTGCCCTCCTGCGCCGACTCGTCCCCGGCGAGCATCGGCTGCACCGCCCGCACGACGACCTGGCCGAGCAGCACGAGACCGACCACGAGACCGACGAGCAGCGCGAGCGCGACCAGGCGGCGGCGGAGCAGGGCTCCGCGCGACGGCCTCCCCGCCCCGGTGCGCGGGCTGTCGCTCGGCCTGGGGGCGCGGTCGGTCCGCGGCGTGCTCACGGGGTCCTCCGGTCGTGCGGGTGGCTGGTCGCGACCACGGTATCCGCGACGGGCGCCGGGCCTCGTGCTGCCGCGCCGACGTCCGCCCAGGTCGGGGCAGAATAGGTCGTCCCCACGACCTCTCGGCGCCTCGCCGCCGGCCGGCACGACCGCACGCCGGCACGTCGTCGCGGGGCGCACCCGACGACCGAGAGGGACGACAGCCGCCATGACCGTTCCGGCCGCGCGCCCGGTCCGCACGCCCGCCCCCGCCCCGGGCCACGACCCCCACGCCGACCTGCGCGACGCCGTCGGGCGCTGGTTCGGGGAGACGGCGCGCGACCTGCCCTGGCGCGCCGCGGACCGCACCGCGTGGGGCGTGCTCGTGAGCGAGGTCATGCTCCAGCAGACCCCGGTGGTCCGGGTCGAGCCGGCGTGGCGGGACTGGATGGCGCGCTGGCCCGAGCCGGCCGACCTGGCGGCGGCGGCGACGGCCGACGTCCTGCGCGCGTGGGGCCGGCTCGGCTACCCGCGGCGCGCGCTGCGCCTCCAGGAGTGCGCCCGCGCGATCGTCGAGCGGCACGACGGCGAGGTGCCGCTCGGCGAGGAGGCGCTGCGCGCCCTTCCGGGCGTCGGCGAGTACACCGCCGCGGCGGTGACCGCGTTCGCCCACGGGCGGCGCGCGGTCGTCGTGGACACCAACGTGCGCCGCGTCCTGGCACGGGCCGTCGGCGGGACCGCGCTGCCCGCGCCGTCGTACACCGCCGCCGAGCGCGCGACCGCCGCGGCGGTCGCCCCGCTCGGCGACGCGGACGCCGTGCTGTGGGCCGCAGCGTCCATGGAGCTGGGCGCGCTCGTGTGCACGGCCCGGGCACCGCGCTGCGGCGCGTGCCCGGTGCGCGACGCGTGCGCGTGGCGCCGCGCCGGGCGGCCGGGCGACGAGCACGCGGCACGCCGGCGCACGCAGGCGTGGGCCGGCACGGACCGCCAGGTGCGGGGTCGGGTCATGGCCGCGCTGCGCGAGGCGCCGGGGCCGGTGCCGCGCGACGTCGTGGCCGAGGTGTGGCACGACGCCGCGCAGCTCGACCGCTGCGTCGCGAGCCTCGTCGAGGACGGGCTCGTCGAGCAGGCGGACGACCTCTACCGGCTCCCCGCCTGACGGTCAGACGGTCGGCAGCCAGACGCGCATCGTCGACGGGCCGCGCCCGGCCCAGTCGTGGTACGGCACGAGCCGGACGTCGACGGAGACCTCCGCCGGCGCCTCGACCGGGACGGACCCGCGCGCGGCACCGGTCCACCCGGGCGCCCCGCCGCGGAGCGGCGTGTACGGCCACGGGGCCGTCGCCGGGTCCACGAGCAGGCCCCGCACGACGACGCGCCCGTCCTCCTCGCGCGGCGGCACGGCGACGTCGACGCGCAGGTCGGCGACGTCGCGTCCGCCCGGCAGGTCGACGGACTCCACGCACAGGACCTCGGGGCCGCGCTGGACGGCGACGCACCCGCGCACGGCGTCCACGCGCTCGTCGGGCACGAGGAACCGGGGCGTGACGTCGAGGTCGAGCGTGACGACGCTCCCCTCGCGCAGGTCGGGCACCGCGACGGTGCCCGCGGGCACCTGGCGGGCCGGGCCGTCGTCGACCACGAGCAGCCCCGAGCCCGACCACGCGGGAACGCGCAGCGTGAGCGCCCAGCGCTCGGGCGCCTCGACGACGCGCACGCGCACGCGCCCGTCCGCGGGGTAGCCGGTCTCGACGTCGAGCGCGACGGGCTCCCCGGACGGCAGCGTCGCGCGGACCTCGCTCGTGGCGTACTGGTGGAGCTGCACGCCGCCGTCGTCGACGGTGGCGAGGTACCCGGCGAGGCTCGCGAACGTGCGTGCGACGTTGGGCGGGCAGCACGACACCTCGAACCACGGCGCGCGCAGCGACGACTCGGCGCGCTTGCTCACCTGGTCCGGTGCGGCAGGCTCACCCGGGACGCGCTGGTGGAGCGTGTTGGCGTAGTAGAAGGCGCGGCCGTCGTGCGCGGGCGACGTCGCGACGACGTTGAACAGCGTGCGCTCGACCACGTCCGCGTACCGCGGGTCGCCCTGCGCGAGCAGGAGGCGCCACGCGACCATCACCGACCCGATCGACGCGCACGTCTCCGAGTACGCGCGGTCGGGCGGCAGGACGAAGTCCTCGCCGAACGCCTCGTCCTGGTGGTGCGAGCCCTGGCCCCCCGTGACGTAGGTGCGCGCGGCCTGCGTGCGCTCCCACTGCCGCGCGACCGCGGCGACGAGCTCGTCGTCGCCCGTCTCGACCGCGACGTCGACCGCACCGGCGGCGAGGTAGTTCGCGCGGACCGCGTGGCCCCGGAAGACGGTCGCCTCGCGCACCGGGACGTCGTCCTGGTAGTAGGAGCGCCCCCACTCGATGTCCGCGAGCGTGCCGTGCCCGCGCCGCTCGACGAAGAGGGCCGCCTGCCGCACGTACCGGGGCTCGTCGAGCGCGCGCCCCAGCTCCGCGAGCGCCACCTCGACCTCCGCGTGCCCGCAGACCCCCTGGATGCCGTCCGGGCCGAACGCCTCGCACACGTGGTCGGCGGAGCGGCGCGCGACCTCGACGAGGAGGTCGTCCGGGTGCCCGGTGCGCGCCCGCGCGACGGCCGCCTGCAGGAGGTGGCCCTGCACGTACAGCTCGTGGCCCCACTCGAGGTCGGTGTACCGCGCAGGCTGGCCGGGGTTGCCGAACCGCGTGCACAGGTAGCCGTCCGGTGCCTGCGCCGCCGCGACCCGCTCGACGATCGCGGCGAACCGCCGCTCGAGCGCGTCGTCGGGGCGGCGGCCGAGCTCCCACGCCATCGCCTCGAGCAGCTTGTACACCTCGGAGTCGCTGAACTCCCGTCCCCGCCGGGTCGTCGCGACGTCGCCGCGCACGACGGCGTCGAAGTTCGGCAGCCAGCCCTCCGCCTCGAGCCAGTGCTCGATGTGCCCCAGGGTCGCGGCGCGGTTGACCTCCTGGCGCTCGGCCCAGAACCCGCCCGTGATGCGCACCTGCGCGAGCCCGAGCGGCTGCAGCCGCCCCGTCGCGGGGACGACCGGGCGTCCGCCGTCGGTCGGGCGGGCACCGGTCCCGGTCGTCCGGGGCACGGTCGGGGTCGTGGTCATGGCAGCACCTCCGGAGGCGACGGCGCCGCCTCGTGGTTCGTCGGGTCGTTCGTGGGGTCGTTCGTGGGGCGCGTCGGCGGGGACGCCGGACGGCGTCGGCCCGGCGGCCCGGGGGGTGGGGGCAGGGGCGTGGGTCGTCATCCCTTCAGCGCTCCGGACATGAAGCCACGCACGTAGTGGCGCTGGAGCAGCAGGAACAGCACGACGCACGGCGCGGCGAGCACGACGACGCCCGCCTGCGTCGCGCCGTAGTCGACGATGCCCATGACCTGCTGGCGCATGTTGGCCACCGCGAGCGGCAGCGGCGCCTTGGTCGAGTCGGTGATGAGGATGAGCGGCGCGACGAAGTCGTTCCAGGCCGCGAGGAACGCGAACAGGCCCACGGTGATGAGTCCCGGCTTCACGGCGGGGACGAGCACCCAGCGCAGCGCCCCGAACGACGAGCACCCGTCGACCATCGCCGCCTCGTCGAGCTCGCGCGGCACCGACTCGAACGAGATGCGCATCATGAAGGTCGCGAACGGGAGCTGGAACATCGTGAGCACGAGCGCGAGGCCGAGCAGCGAGTTCTGCAGGTGCAGCGTGTTGAGCAGCACGTAGAGCGGGATGAGCAGGGTCGCGTACGGGACCATGAGGATCGCGAGCGTCACGAGGAAGAGCACGTCGCGGCCCGGGAAGCGGAACCGCGCGAACGCGAACCCGCCCAGCAGCGACACCCCGAGCGTGAAGAGCACCGTGAGGCCCGAGACGACGACGGAGTTCCACAGGTACTGCCCGATCCCCGCCTGGTAGCTCGCGAGGGTCGCGTAGTTGCCGAACCCCCAGCCGTCCACCTGGGCGCTGCCCGGCTGCGGCGAGAACGACGCCACCCCGGCCCACACGAGCGGGAAGAGGAAGACGATCGCGAGCCCCCCGGTGAGCACCCAGTACGGGGTGCGCGTGAGGACGCCGGCGATGCGGGCGCGGGGCGCGGGCCGCCCGGGTCGCGCGGGGCGCGTCGCGGGGGCGGGAGCGGGTGCGGTGACGGCCATGTCACTTCTCCTCGGGTGCGCGCATGCCACGGACCTGCGCGACGTTGATGAGCACGAGGGCCGCGAGCACGATGATCGACAGCGCGGCGGCCACGCCCAGGTCGTTCTGCCCCTGGAAGGCGATGTTGTAGATGAGCTGCACCACGGTGATCGTGCTGTTGTCCGGACCGCCCTTGGTGAGGATGTAGAACTGGTCGAACGCGAGCAGCGAGCCGGTGACGCACATGATCGTGCAGAGGGCGAGCGACGGGCGCAGCAGCGGGAGCGTCACGCGGCCGAACGTCTGCCAGCGGTTCGCGCCGTCCATGCGCGCCGCCTCGTAGACCTCGTGCGGGATGCCCTGGAGGCCCACCATGAGCAGGAGCATGTAGAAGCCCGCGAAGCGCCAGACGATGAGGAACACCGTCGACCACAGCGCGCCCTCGGGCGAGCCGAGGAACGACACCGGCTCGTCGACGATCCCGAGCCGCTCGAGCAGCGGCGAGACGGGGCCGACCTGCGGCGAGTACAGCGCGTAGAACAGCAGCGACGCGGAGGCCAGGCCCAGCGCGCTCGGCACGAGGATCGACGTGCGCAGGAAGCTCTTCCACCGGCTCGACTCCTGGACCAGGAGCGCGAACCCGAGCCCCAGGCCGATGAGGAGCACGGTGGCGATCACGGTGTACTTCACCGTGAAGACGACGGAGTCCCAGAAGAACCGGTTCTCGACGGCGTCGCGGAAGTTGTCGGGGAAGTTGACGCCTCGGTTGCCCGCGAGCAGCGGCCAGTCGGACGCCGACATCTGGCCCACCAGCAGCACGGGGAAGATGAAGAGGACGAGCACGAACACCGCGGTCGGGGCGGCGTAGGCCCACCCGCGGGCCGCCTGCGAGCGCCCGGGACGACGGCCGCGCCGCCTGGTGCTCGGGCTCGCGGTGGCGGTGCCCCGGGGCGGCCGGTCGTCGCTCGCGGCGGGGCCCTGCGGCGCCGCGCCGTGCGGCACGGGCGGGGGCGGCGTCGAGGACGCGGACTGCACGGACATGAGAGGTCTCCTGGAACAGGGGTGAGGGAAGCCGGACCCGGCCCGCCGCCGCACGGTGGGCGCGGCGGCGGGCGCTGTGGTCACGCGGAGGTGGTCGTCACCCGGGGGTCACTGCGAGAGGACCGCGGTGATCTCCTCGTTGTCCGGCTCGATGCTCGAGCCGTCGCCGAACACCGCGTTGCGCACGAGCGTGAGCCACGGGCTGTTCGGAGCGTTGAACGCCTGCTGGAAGTTGCGCGCGACGGGCGTGCGGCCCTTGCTCGCGATCTCGTTGATCGTCACGACGCGCGGGTCGGCCGACGAGTACTCGTTGTCGACCAGGTCGGCGCGCGAGACGACGTCGCCGTTCTTGGCGAGCACCTCGACCTGCGCCTCCTCGGACATCATCCAGGAGAGGAAGTTCCAGGCCTGGTCGGACTGCTCGCTGTCCTTGGAGATCCCGATGCCGTCGCCGCCGACGAAGGTCGACTCGCCGCCGCCCGGACCCGGGATCGGCGCGACGCCGACGTCCACCGTCTCGTCGGCGGTCGACAGGAGCGTCGCGGGGTACGGCATCACGCCGACCTTGCCCTCCTGGAAGGGGGCGACCCAGGTCGCGCCGGTCTCGTCGCGGGTTCCGGCGCCCACGGCGTCGGAGTCGACGAGGTCCTTGTACACGGCGTAGACGTCCTGCGCGGTGTCGCTCGCGAGGAGCGACTCGGTGCCGTCCGCGCTGAGCACGTCCTCGTCCGCGGCCCAGACCGACGGGAACCACGTGAACACGAGGCACCCGCCGCAGTTGCCGCCGAAGAACGTGCCGTCGACGCCGCCGCCGAGCGCGTCGACCGCCTTGGCCTGCTCCGCGAACTCCTCGAGCGACGTCGGCCCGGCCTCGGGGTCGAGGCCGGCCCGCTCGTAGAGGTCCTTGTTGTAGAAGAGGACCGAGATGTCGAGCACGAACGGGAGGACGTACTCCTGGTCCTCGTAGGTGCCGGCCTCGAGGTGGCCCTGGTTGATCTGGTCCGCGAAGTCGAGCTGGTCGATGCGGTCGGTGACGTCCTGGAACAGGCCCTGCTCGACCCAGTTCGGCACGTAGACGATGTCGGCGGCGAAGAGGTCGGGCAGGCCCCCGCTGCCCGCGGCGGCGCCGACCTTCGCCACGTAGTCGTCGTTGGGGACGATCGTCAGCTCGACCTGGTTCTCGTGGCTCGCGTTGTACGCGTCCACGAGCAGGTTGGCCTGCTTCTCGAGCGGCGCGCGCGTCCACAGCGTGAGCGTGCTGCCGTCGTCGACGCCCTCGACGCCGCCCTCTCCCGTCCCGCCCGTCGCGGCGTCGTCGCCGCCGGTTCCGGACCCGCCGCACGCGGCGAGCCCGAGCGCGACGAGGCCGACGAGTGTCGTCGTGGCCACGGACCTCTTCCAGGAGGCCCCGCGGTGGTTCTTCATCTCGTGTCTCCTCGTACTCGTCTTCGAGCCGTTGCACCTGCGCCCCGTGCTCGCGCTGGGGGCGAACACGTTTTCGGTCCTCGTGTCGCGCTGCGGCGCGCTCCACGTGGCCGACCCTCCCCTCAGGCGGCTAGTGTTCGAGGTCCTGGCGTCGCCTGCGAGCCCCCTGCTCGCGACGTGCGTCGGAACCGAAACTAACCGAAAAGGTTTTCTGAATGTATGGCAGCGCGGTAGTCTCGTCAAGCACGACAGCGGGTTACAGTTCGATCACGGCTCGATCGTCGAGGGCGCAGCGCAGCGCACCGGCAGGAGGGGGAACGGCCTCATGACGACCCAGAGCGGGAGCGCCACGCCGCGCGCGGCGACCCTCACCGACGTCGCACGCCTCGCGGGCGTGTCCATCGCGACCGCGTCGAAGGCGATCAACGGGCGCGACCAGGTCAAGGCGGAGACGCGACTGCGCGTCCTGGAGGCCGCCGAGCGGCTGTCGTTCGCGCCCAACGCTCTCGCGCGCGGGCTGCTCAAGGGACGCACCGGCACCGTCGGCCTGCTCACGAGCGACCTCGAGGGCCGCTTCTCGATCCCCGTGCTCATGGGCGCCGAGGACGCTTTCGGCGCCGGTCGCGTGTCGGTCTTCCTGTGCGACGCGCGGGGCGACGCCATCCGCGAGCAGCACCACGTCCGCGCCCTGCTCTCGCGGCGCGTGGACGGCCTCATCGTCGTCGGGTCGCGCACCGACCCCCGGCCCCCGCTCAGCGCCGACGTCCCGGTCCCCGTCGTCTACGCCTACGCGCCCTCGGAGGACCCCTCGGACGTCTCGATCACGGCGGACAACGTCGGTGCCGGCCGGCTCGCCGTCGAGCACCTGCTCTCGTGCGGGCGACGCCGCGTCGCGCACGTCTCGGGCGACCCCGGGTACAAGGCCGCGCAGGACCGTGCGGCGGGCGCCGAGGCCGCGGTCGCCGCAGCCGGCCTCGAGCTGGTGGGCGGCCAGACGTTCTTCGGCTCGTGGAGCGAGGGCTGGGGACGCGGGGCGGCGCGCATGATCGTCGAGCAGCACGGCGACGTCGACGCGTTCTTCTGCGGCTCCGACCAGATCGCGCGCGGCGTGCTCGACGCGCTGCGCGAGCTCGGCCGGGACGTGCCGGGCGAGGTGTCGGTCATCGGGTTCGACAACTGGGAGGTGCTCACGACCAACGCGCGCCCCCAGCTCACGAGCGTCGACATGAACCTCGAGCGCCTCGGACGGGTGGCGGCGCAGCGCCTCTTCGCGGCGATCGACGGCACCGTGCGGCCCGGCGTCGAGGAGCTCCCCTGCCGGGTCGTGACGCGCGCGTCGACGGTCCCGATCAGCTGAGCAGGGCGGGGCCCTCCGGCACGTCGTCGAGGTCGAGCAGCATGCGCGTGTTGCCGAGCGTGTTGGGCTTCACGCGCGCGAGGTCGAGGAACTCGGCGACGCCGTCGTCGTGCGAGCGCAGCAGCTCCGCGTACACCTCGTGGGAGACGGGGGTCCCCTCGATCGCACGGAACCCGTGCGCCCGGAAGAAGTCGACCTCGAACGTCAGGCAGAACACCCGCCGCAGACCGAGCGCGCGCGCCCGCGCGAGCAGCTCGACGACGAGCGCGTGCCCCACGCGGTGGCCGCGCCAGGCGGGGTCGACCGCGAGGGTGCGGATCTCGGCGAGGTCGTCCCACATGACGTGCAGCGCGCCGCACCCGACGACGAGCGGTGCGCCCTCGCCGTCGGGCTCACCGGTGGCGCCGGGCTCCACCTCGGCGACGACGAACTCCTGGACCGCCTCGTAGTACCCGACCATCTCCTTGGCCAGGAGGATCCGCGCCTCCGCGTAGGGCTGCACGAGCGCGCGGACCGCGCGCACGTCCGCGGGCAGGGCGGGACGGACGCGGACGGCGGAGGTCGTGGGCACCGCGTCACTGTACGCGGATCCGACCGGTCTTGCATATTCATGCAGCCGGTCGCATACGTGCGCGGGTCCTCTCAGCCGCCCCCGACGAGCCGGGACGCGGTGATCTCGTCCACCACGAGGTCCGTGACGACGCCGGCGCGCAGGGCCGCGCGCAGCGGCGCCACCTTGTTGTCGCCCGCCACGGCGCACACGCGCCGGGGCACCCTGCGCAGCTCGTCAGGTCCGGGCCCGGTCGCACGCTCGTTGAGCGCGATGTCGCGGTAGGTGCCGTCAGCGCGCAGGAACACCGTGCACACGTCGCCGACGACCCCCTCGGCGTCGAGGACCGCGATGTCGTCGGGCTCGAGGTAGCCCGCCGAGTACACGTGGGACGGCACGCCGCCCGCGACGGCGCCCACCGAGAAGAGCGCGATGTCCGCCCGGTGCTGCACGTCGAGGACGCGTCGCACCGACCGCTCGCGCCACATCGCCCGCTTGGTCCCGGCGTAGTCGAAGAACGCCGGCACTGGGAAATGGTGCACGTGCGCGTCGAACGCGGTGCCGAACCCTGCGATGAGGTCACCCGCGTAGTGCACGCCCGACGTGCGCGTGTTGGCCGCGCCGTTGAGCTGGACGACGGCGCTCCCCCGCGTCGGCTTGCGCGGCAGGTGCCGGGAGATGGCCGACAGCGTGGTCCCCCACGCGATGCCGAGGATCATGTCGGAGTCGAACCACGTCGACAGCAGGCGGGCGGTCGTCAGGGCGACCTGCTCCAGCCGCTCGACCTGCGGCGCCTGGTCCGGCACCGGGACGACGTACGCGTCGATGCCCCACGTGCTCGAGAGGTGCTGACCCAGCCCGGGACCGCGGCTCCGCGCCGGCCGCAGCGAGATCTCGACCAGCCCCGTGTCGCGCGCACGCTTCACGAGGCGCGACACCGTCGACCGCGACGTGTGCAGGTGCTTCGCGATCACCTCCATCTTCATGTCCTGGAGGTAGTACATCGACGCCGCCCGTAGGACGTCCTGCTCCCGGTCCACCATGGCGGTCTCCTTCCGCTCGACCTCCATTCTGCACGTTTGTGCACCACGGTTGCGCGTCCGTTCGGCGCGTGGTGGTCTGGAGGGCGTGCCGTCGCGCCGGGACCCCGGCGTGCGCACGACGGTTACCGCTCGCGCACCCTGGTCGGGCGTGGGACCGTCGCTGTGAGCGCACCGTGGGCGCATCGTCCCGCGGCGTGCCCGCAGCACCGAGGGACGAGAGAGGGAGACGGATGGCATCCACGAGACTCACCGCGGAGTCGCGCCGGCAGGCGCTCGCCGCGCTCGAGGCCAGCACGAGCGCCGACGCAGAGCTCGACGTCCTCGTGATCGGCGGGGGCGTCACCGGCGCGGGGATCGCGCTCGACGCCGTGACGCGCGGGCTGTCGACGGCGATCGTCGAGGCCCAGGACTGGTCGGCCGGGACGTCGAGCCGGTCGAGCAAGCTCGTCCACGGCGGGCTGCGCTACCTGCAGATGCTCGACTTCCACCTCGTCAAGGAGGCGCTCACCGAGCGCGACCTCCTGCTCAAGGAGATCGCGCCGCACCTCGTGCGGCCCGTCCCCTTCCTCTACCCGCTCGAGCACCGCGTGTGGGAGCGCGCCTACGTCGGTGCGGGCATCGCGCTCTACGACACGCTCGCGAGCGTCGCCCCCGGCAAGCGGGCGATGCCGCTGCACCGGCACCTGTCCCGCAGCGGGATGGAGAAGAAGTTCCCCGACCTCGCGCACGACGCCGCGGTCGGCGCGGTCCAGTACTGGGACGCGTCCGTCGACGACGCCCGTCTGGTCACCACGCTCGTCCGGACCGCCGCGTCGTACGGCGCGCACGCCGCGTCGCGCACGCAGGTCGTCTCGCTCACCAAGGGCTCGACGGGCGCCGTGAACGGTGCCGTCCTCGTGGACCTCGAGACCGGGCGCGAGGTCACCGTGCGGGCGCGCGCCGTCATCAACGCGACGGGCGTGTGGACCGAGGACACCGAGGCGCTCGCGGGCAGCGAGGGTGGGCTCCGTGTGCTCGCGTCCAAGGGGATCCACATCGTCGTGCCGCGCGAGCGCATCAAGGGCAAGGTCGGGCTGATCCTCCAGACCGAGAAGTCGGTGCTCTTCGTCATCCCGTGGTCGCGCTACTGGGTGATCGGCACCACCGACACGCCGTGGGAGCAGGAGCTCCAGCATCCCGTCGCGACCGCGGCCGACATCGACTACGTGCTCGAGCACGCGAACGCGGTGCTCGCGCACCCGCTCACGCGCGACGACATCATCGGCACGTGGGCCGGTCTGCGACCGCTCCTCCAGCCGGGCACCAAGGAGGGCACGAGCTCCGCGAAGGTCTCCCGGGAGCACACCGTCGCCTCCCCGACCCCGGGTCTGACCGTCATCGCCGGCGGCAAGCTCACGACCTACCGCGTGATGGCCAAGGACGCCGTCGACTTCGCGATCGGCCAGCGCGCGAGCGCCCTGCCGTCCATCACGCAGAAGATCCCGCTCCTGGGCGCCGTCGGCCTCGACGCCGTCCGGCGCCAGGCGCGACCGTGGGCCTCGCGCTACCGCTGGACGCCCGCGCTCGTCGACCACCTGCTGCACCGGTACGGCTCCAACCTGCGGGAGATCGTCGAGCTGTGCGAGGCGCGGCCGGACCTGGCCGAGCCGCTCGAGCACGCGCCCGCGTACCTGCGTGCCGAGATCGCGTACGGCGTCTCCCACGAGGGCGCGCTGCACCTCGAGGACCTCTTGCTGCACCGCACCCGGCTCAACTACGAGGTCGCCGACCGCGGCCTCGCCGCGCTTCCCGAGATCGCCGACCTCGTCGCCGAGCTCCTCGGGTGGGACGACGCGACCCGCGCCGCCGAGATCGCCAGCTACACCGACCGCGCGAACGCGGAGGCCGCCGCCGAGCAGGAGCCCGACGACGCCTCCGCCGAGCGCACCCGGCTGGAGGTCGACGACGTGTCGCCCCTGCAGCCGCTCCGCACCACCTGACAGCAGAACACCGCTCGCGAGCGAGCCTCGGGCGCCGTCCGGCAGGGGACGGCGCCCGACCGGCCCTCGCACACCGACCTCACGGGGCGCACGCCGACGGCGGACCGACCCGAGGACCCGACGCTCAGGCGCGCCGGGACGGTTGAGACAGAGAAGTCCACCACGAAAGAGAGAGCACGATGGATCAACTCCTCATGAACGCCTTCTGGTCCGAGATCCTCGGCACGGCGACCCTGATCCTCCTCGGTGCGGGCGTCGTCGCGAACGTCATCCTGCCGAGGACCAAGGGCTTCAACGGCGGCTGGCTCCTCATCAACTTCGGATGGGGCCTCGCGGTCTTCACCGCCGTCTACGTGGCCTACAAGTCGGGTGCGCACCTCAACCCCGCCGTGACCATCGGCCTGTTCACCGCGCAGGAGCCGTTCTACTCCGTGACCGGCCCGGAGGGCATGGTCACGGCGACGATCGAGCCCACCGTGGGGAACATGTTCATGTACTTCGGGGCGCAGATGATCGGTGCCTTCATCGGTGCCGTGCTCGCGTTCCTCGCGTACAAGAAGCACTTCGACGAGGACGCCCCCGGTGCGACCAAGCTCGCCGTGTTCTCCACCGGTCCGGAGATCCGCTCCTACGCGTGGAACTTCATCACGGAGGTCATCGCGACCTTCGTGCTCGTGTTCTTCGTCGTGGCCTCCGGCAAGACGCCGTCGGGCCTCGGCCCGCTCGCCGTCGCGCTCGTCGTGGTCGCGATCGGCGCCAGCCTCGGTGGTCCCACCGGGTACGCGATCAACCCTGCCCGTGACCTCGGTCCCCGCATCGCGCACGCGCTGCTGCCGATCCGGGGCAAGGGCTCGAGCGACTGGGCCTACTCGTGGGTCCCCGTCGCCGGTCCGCTGGTCGGCGGTGTCCTCGCCGGCCTGCTCGGTGCCGCCTGGGTCTGACCGACCCGGACGAGCCGGACCTCTCCCCCGCGTGACCGGGGAGCCGGGGGCCTCCCCGGTCACGCGGCCCGCCGCCGTCGGGCGCCGGGCACCCACCACGCAACCCACACCCACACCGACGTGAAGGACTGAACGCACCATGGCCGACTACGTTCTCGCCATCGACCAGGGGACCACGAGCTCCCGGGCCATCGTCTTCAACCACTCCGGGGAGATCGTCTCCACCGGGCAGCTCGAGCACGACCAGATCTTCCCGCGCGCGGGGTGGGTGGAGCACAACCCGGAGCAGATCTGGAACAACGTCCGCGAGGCCGTGGGCCTCGCGCTCACCCGCGCCAACGTCACGCACAACGACATCGCGGCGGTCGGTATCACCAACCAGCGCGAGACCGCCGTCGTGTGGGACAAGACGACGGGCAAGCCGGTCTACAACGCGATCGTCTGGCAGGACACCCGCACGCAGAAGATCGTCGACGAGCTGGGCGGCTCCGACGGCCCCGAGAAGTACAAGTCGATCGTCGGCCTCCCGCTCGCGACCTACTTCTCCGGCCCCAAGGTCAAGTGGATCCTCGACAACGTCGAGGGCGCGCGCGAGAAGGCCGAGGCGGGCGACCTGCTGTTCGGCAACACCGACACGTGGACGCTGTGGAACCTCACGGGCGGCGTCAACGGCGGCGTGCACGTCACCGACGTGACCAACGCGTCGCGCACCATGCTCATGGACCTCGACACGCTCTCCTGGCGCGAGGACATCGCCGCGGACATGGGCATCCCGCTGTCCATGCTCCCCGAGATCAAGTCCTCCTCCGAGGTCTACGGGCACGGTCGCCAGCAGGGCCTGCTCCCCGGCGTGCCGATCGCGGGCATCCTCGGCGACCAGCAGGCGGCGACGTTCGGCCAGGCGTGCTTCGAGGTCGGGCAGGCCAAGAACACGTACGGCACGGGCAACTTCATGCTGCTCAACACGGGCACGGAGAAGGTCATGAGCCAGAACGGCCTGCTCACGACCGTCTGCTACAAGATCGGCGACCAGCCCGTCCGCTACGCGCTCGAGGGATCGATCGCCGTCACGGGCTCGCTCATCCAGTGGCTCCGCGACAACCTCGGCATGTTCGAGGACGCGCCCGACGTCGAGTGGCTCGCGGGCAAGGTCGAGGACAACGGCGGCGCGTACTTCGTGCCCGCGTTCTCCGGTCTCTTCGCCCCGTACTGGCGATCGGACGCGCGCGGCGCGCTCGTCGGCCTCACGCGGTACGTCAACCGCAACCACATCGCGCGGGCCGCGCTCGAGGCGACCGCCTACCAGACGCGCGAGGTGCTGGACGCGATGAACGCCGACTCCGGCGTCGACCTCACCGAGCTGCGCGTCGACGGCGGCATGGTCGCCAACGAGCTCCTCATGCAGTTCCAGGCCGACCAGCTCGGCGTGGACGTCGTGCGCCCCAGGGTCGCCGAGACCACGGCGCTCGGTGCCGCGTACGCCGCGGGCATCGCCGTCGGGTTCTGGAAGGGCGAGCAGGACGTCATCGACAACTGGGCCGAGGACAAGCGGTGGAGCGCGTCGATGGACGACGCCGAGCGCGAGCGCCTCTACCGGAACTGGAAGAAGGCCGTGACGAAGACGTTCGAGTGGGTGGACGAGGACGTCGAGCAGTAGGCCGGTCGTCGCGTCCCTCGCGGGACGCGGCACGTGCGGAGGGGCGGGGCGCCGGTGCGCCCCGCCCCTTCGTCGTCTCCGCCCGGCGGGCGAGCCCCCGGGCACGTGCCTAGCGTCGGAGGAGGTCGCGACACGGCGGCCTGCCACGACGGGAGACGCCATGACCGACACGCACCACGAGCTGCCGCACGCCGGGTCCGACGAGGTCGAGAAGGTCCGCGAGCTCGTCAAGGACGAGCGGATCGCCATGCTGACGACCGTCGCGGAGGACGGGAGCCTCGTCAGCCGGCCGATGGGCGTGCAGGCCGTCGACTTCGACGGCGACCTGTGGTTCTTCGCCGCGGCGGACTCCCACAAGGTCGCGGAGATCGCCCGCGACTCCGCCGCCAACGCCGCGTTCTCCGGGACCAGCTCCTGGGTGTCGCTCTCCGGGCGCGCCACGCTCGTGCACGACCCGGACAAGATCCGCGAGCTGTGGAACGCCGTCGCCGACGCATGGTTCCCCGACGGCCCGGACACCCCCGGGGTCGTGCTCATCCGTCTGCACGCCGAGTCCGCCGAGTACTGGGACTCCCCCGGCGGCCGCGTCGCGACGCTCTTCAGCCTCGTCAAGGCGAAGGTCACCGGGCGCCCGTACGAGGGCGGGGAGAACGAGACCGTGGAGCTCTGAGGGCTTCGCGCTGCCGACCCGCCCCGCCGCGGTCGCTCCCGCCCGCGGGAGTCCCTACGGTGGTCGGGTGCGCGCGTGGGTCTACGAGCGGTACGGCGGCGTCGACGAGCTGCGGCTCCGTGACGTGCCGACGCCTGCACCGGAGAAGGGCGAGGTCCTCGTCGAGGTCGTCGCGACGTCCGTGAACCTGTCGGACTGGGAGGCGCTCCGCGGCAGCCCGGGCTACGCCCGCCTCGACGGGCTCCGCGCACCGCGCACCCGGGTCCTCGGGTCCGACGTCGCCGGTCGCGTCGTGGCGGTCGGGGACGGCGTCACGCGCTTCTGTCCGGGTGACGAGGTCTACGGCGACAACCTCCCGCGCCGCGGTGGGTTCGCGGAGTACGTGGTGATGCCGGAGAAGGCGGTGGCGCACAAGCCGCCCGGGCTGACCTTCGCCCAGGCGTCCGCGATCCCGCAGGCGGGCGCCATCGCGCTGCAAGCCCTCGCGTCGGCGGCGCCGGGGGCTCGCGTGCTGATCAACGGCGCGGGCGGCGGGTCCGGGAGCCTCATGGTCCAGCTCGCGGTCGCGCGGGGCCTGCACGTCACCGCGGTGGACAACGCCGGCAAGCTCGACTTCCTCGAGCGGCTCGGCGCGCACGAGGTGATCGACTACCGGCGGACCGACTTCACGCGCATCGGCCCGTACGACCTGGTGGTCGACCTCGTCGCGTACCGGTCCGTGTTCGCCTATCGGCGCGCGCTCGCCCGCCGTGGGCGGTGCCTGATGGTCGGGGGCACGCTGCGGACGCTGCTCCGCATGCTCACCGTCGGGCCAGTGCTGGGAGCGCTGACCGGTGCACGGCTCGGCGTCCTCTTCGTGCGGCAGGGCCCGCGCCACTTCGCGCCGCTCGCCGACCTGTGCGCCGCCGGCGACGTCGAGATCCACGTGGACCGCACGCTCCCCTTCGCGGACGTGCCCGCCGCGCTCACGCTGCACGGTGAGGGACGCGCCCTCGGGAAGGTCGTCGTCACCGTGCGCGACGCCGCTGGCTAGGGTGGGCGCGTGAGCCTCCTGCGCGAGACCAGCTACACCGTCCCCGGCATCCACGTCACCGACCGCGAGCTCGTGGTGCCGCTCGTCTGGGGCGACGACGGCGACCCCCGGCGCCTGACGCTGTTCGTGCGCGAGCTCGTCGACCCCCTGCGACGTCGGGAGGACCTGCCGCTGCTCGTCTTCCTCCAGGGCGGTCCGGGCGGCAAGGGGCCGCGTCCCACCGGTCCCGACGGCTGGCTCGGCACGGCGCTCGAGACCCACCGCGTCGTGCTGCTCGACCAGCGCGGCACCGGCCGTTCGTCGGCGGTGCGGGGCGCGGCGCTCGCCGGGCGCGGGACGGGCGCCACCCAGGCCGACCACCTGGCGCACTTCCGCGCCGACTCGATCGTCGCCGACGCCGAGCACGTGCGGCGCACGGTCTACGGCGGTCGGCGCTGGTCCTCGCTCGGGCAGTCGTACGGCGGGTTCCTCACCATGACGTACCTGTCCCGCGCTCCCGAGGCCCTCGACGCGTGCTTCGTGACGGGCGGCCTGCCGGGGCTGACGGCGGACGCGCGCGAGGTCTACCGCCGCACCCAGCCGCGCGTCGTCGCGAAGAACGCCGCCTACCGCGAGCGCTACCCCGACGACGCGGCCCGGCTCGGGCGCGTCGCGGACCGCCTGGCCGCCGGCGACGTGCGGCTGCCCGACGGCGACGCGCTCACGGTGCGCCGGCTCCAGACGCTCGGCATGGACCTCGGCATGCAGCCCGGCCCGGAGCGCATCCACTGGGTCGTCGACGAGGCGTTCGACGCCGACGCGCCCGACGAGCTCACCGACACGTTCCTCGCCGAGGTCGCCGCGGCGACGTCGTTCCGCACCAACCCGCTCTACGCCGTGCTGCACGAGTCGATCTACGCGCAGTCCGGCACCGGACCCACGGCCTGGGCGGCCGAGGCCGTGCGCGCCGAGGACCCCGCGTTCGACCCGGCGGCCCGGCCGCTGCTGCTCACCGGCGAGATGATCTACCCCTGGATGTTCGATGAGGTCGCCGCGCTGCGCCCCTTCCGCGCGGCGGCGGAGGCGCTCGCCGCCCGCGAGGGCTGGCCGGACCTCTACGACCTCGACGTGCTCGCCCGCAACGAGGTGCCGGTCGAGGCGGCGGTGTACTTCGACGACATGTTCGTCGACGCGGGCCTGTCGCTCGAGACCGCCGCGCACGTGGGCAACGTCCGGACGTGGGTGACCAACGAGTTCGAGCACGACGGCCTGCGCACGGGAGACGTCTTCTCCCGCCTGCGCGACCGCCTCGCCGCCCGCGGCGGCCCCCTCCCCACCCGCTGAGTGCATGAAATAGTCGCGTCTGCGGCCCGCGGACGCGACGATTTCATGCACTCAGCGGGGGGCCGGTGACGGGGCGTGCTTGGCGAGGAACGCGTAGACCTCCGTGGCGTCGACGCCCGGGAACGCGCCGGACGGGAGCGCGGAGAGCACGTGCTGGTGCATGCGCGCGCTCGGCCACGACGCGTCCTCCCAGCGCGCCGCCGCGTCGGCCGCGGGGCGGCGGCAGCACGACTCGTCCGGGCACGACGACTGGCGCCGCACGGTCGTGTCGCGGCCGCGGAACCACTTGGCCGACGCGAACGGCACGCCGACGGCGATCGAGAACTGGCCGGTCGTCGTGGTGCCGGTCTGGGTCGAGCACCAGAACGTCCCGGCGGGGGTGTCGGTGTACTGGTAGGACTCCTGCGCGCGGTCGCGACGCGTGAACGCCTCCCGGACCGCCCACTTGCGGCAGACCATCTGGCCCTCGATCGCGCCCGTGACGTCGGCGGGCAGGGGCAGCCCGTCGTTCTCGTAGCCGCGGAACAGGGCGCCGTCGTCGCCGACGCGCAGGAAGTGCAGCGGGATGCCGAGGTGCACGGTCGCGAGGTTGGTGAAGCGCTGCGCCGCGGCCTCGTGCGTCACGCCGAACGCGTCGCGGAGGTCCTCGACCGCGAGGTCCTTCTCGCGCTTGCGCCGCTCGAGGAACTCGACCGCGGCGGACTGCGGGATGAGGCAGCACGCCGCGAAGTAGGTGATCTCGACGCGCTGCCTCAGGAACTCCGCGTACGAGCGCGGGCGCTCGTGCCCGAGGACGCGGTGCGCGATGGCCTGGAGCGCGAGCGAGCGCAGCCCGTGCCCGCCGGGGATGGACGCGGGGGGCAGGTAGATGCGCCCGTTCGCGAGGTCCGTGACGGTGCGGGTCGAGTGCGGCAGGTCGTCGACGTGCCAGATGGTGAAGCCGAGCTGCTCGGCCATGCGCGCCACGGTGCGGTGGGTGAGCGCCCCGACCGTGTACCCGGCCTTGCGCGCCATGTCCTCCGCGAGCTCCTCGATCTCCGGGTAGTAGTTGTCCCGGGCCTGCCGTTCGAGGCGCAGCTCCGTGTTCGCGCGGCGCGCCTCCTCGGGCGTCGCGACGGCCTCCGTCGCGCGGCGCTGGAGCTCGGCGTGCAGGCCGACGAGGTTCTCCAGGACGGGGAGCGGGAGCTTCTGGCTCGCCTTCACGGCGGGCAGGCCCAGCCCGGCGAACAGCGGCCCCCGCTGCGCGCGGTCGAGCGCGATCTCCAGGGCGGCCCGGCGCGACGGCGGCTCGTCCGTGAGCAGGTCGGTCAGCGGCACGTCGAGGGCCTGGGCGAGGTGCTGGAGGAGCGACAGCCGCGGCTCGCGGCGCCCGTTCTCGATCATCGACAGCAGGCTCGGGGCGGTGCCGACCGCCTCGCCGAGCGCGTCGAGCGTGAGGCCGCGCGCCGTGCGGAAGTGGCGCAGGCGGCGGCCGAGCGTGATGAGGTCCGCCTGCGGCCCGGGCGGCGTCGCCTCTCGGGCGCGACCACCGGGCGGTCCGCTCGGGTGCTCCGTGGGCGGTGATGTGGCCATGGCTTGACGATATGTCAATATCGGCGATTCTTCACAGCGTTCTAGTTGGAAATCTCGCTCTCCGCGGCGCGAGGGTGGAAGGAACACGAGGCCACCGCCGACCCTTGGGAGCGCCCCCGATGAGCACAGCCGCCCGCACCGACCACCCGCGCCGTACGCGGTCCGCCGCCCTGCTCGACGACGTCGAGACCGACCTCGTCGGGCTGCGCGCGACGTCCGGCTCGGCCTCCGCGCTCGGGAGCGGCGACCCGCGCCCGCGCGACGCCCGCGCGTGGGTCCGGGAGATCGCGAACCTCACCGAGCCGGACGCGATCGTGTGGTGCGACGGCTCCGCGGCGGAGAAGCAGCGGCTCACCGACCTCCTCGTCGACGCCGGGACCCTGCTCCCCCTCGACCCCGAGCTGCGCCCGGGCAGCTACCTCGCGCGGTCCGACCCGAGCGACGTCGCGCGCGTCGAGTCGCGGACGTTCATCTGCTCGCGCGCCGAGGTCGACGCCGGCCCGACGAACAACTGGCGCGAGCCCGAGGCCATGCGCGCCGAGCTGCGTGACGTCTTCGAGGGCTCCATGCGCGGCCGGACCATGTACGTCGTCCCGTTCTCGATGGGCCCGGTGGGCGGACCGATCTCGCAGGTCGGCATCGAGGTCACCGACTCGCCGTACGTCGTCGTGAGCATGGGGATCATGACGCGCGTCGGCCAGGAGGTCATGGACCTCATCGACGCCGGCGCCCCGTTCGTCCCGGCCGTCCACTCGGTCGGCGCACCGCTCGTCGACGACACGGGCGCGGTCGCCGACGACGTGCCGTGGCCGTGCAACGACACCAAGTACATCGTCCAGTTCCCCGAGACGCGCGAGATCTGGTCGTACGGCTCCGGGTACGGCGGCAACGCGCTGCTCGGCAAGAAGTGCTTCGCGCTGCGCATCGCGTCGGCCATGGCGCGCGACGAGGGCTGGCTCGCCGAGCACATGCTGCTCATCCGCGCGACGTCGCCCGAGGGCCGCGCCTACCACCTCGCCGCCGCGTTCCCCTCGGCGTGCGGCAAGACGAACCTCGCGATGCTGCGCCCGACGATCCCGGGCTGGACGGTCGAGACGATCGGCGACGACATCGCCTGGCTGCGCCCCGGCCCCGACGGCCGCCTGCGCGCGATCAACCCCGAGGCCGGGTTCTTCGGCGTCGCGCCGGGGACCGGCGTCGAGACGAACCCCGCCGCGGTCGAGACCTTCGCGCGCGACACGATCTTCACCAACGTCGCGCTGACCGACGACGGCGACGTGTGGTGGGAGGGCCTGACGCCCGAGCCGCCCGCGCACCTGATCGACTGGACCGGTGAGGACTGGACGCCCGACTCCGGCCGTCCCGCCGCGCACCCGAACTCCCGGTTCACCGTGTCCGCCGCGCAGTGCCCCACGATCGCCGACTCGTGGGAGGACCCCGACGGCGTCCCGGTCGACGCGATCGTCTTCGGCGGGCGCCGCGCGACCAACGTGCCGCTCGTCGCGCAGGCGTACGGCTGGGAGCACGGCGTGTTCATGGGCGCGACCATCAGCTCCGAGCAGACCGCGGCCGCTGAGGGCACCGTCGGTGCCCTGCGCCGCGACCCCTTCGCGATGCTGCCGTTCTGCGGCTACAACATGGCCGACCACTGGGCGCACTGGCTGCGCGTCGGGGCGTCGCTCGACCCCGACAAGCGACCGAAGATCTTCCAGGTCAACTGGTTCCGCAAGGACGCCGACGGCCGCTTCCTGTGGCCCGGGTTCGGCGAGAACTCGCGCGTGCTCGCGTGGATCGCGGCGCAGGTCGACCGCTCGCGCGGCGTGCGTACCGACTGCGGCGCGGTCAAGAGCCCCGTCGGCCTGCTCCCTGCGCCCGGTGCGCTCGAGCTCGGCGGCCTCCACATGGACGACGGCGACCTCGACGCCCTGTTCGACGTCTCGCCCGAGCAGTGGCTCGCCGAGGCCGAGCTGACCGCGGAGTTCTTCGACACGTTCGGCAACCGCGTCCCCGACGAGCTCTGGGCGCAGCTCGCCCGACTGCGGGACCGGCTCGGCGCCTGACCCGCCGGCCGCACCCGCGCCGCGTCGCCCGCGCTCGGGCGACGCGGCGCGGGACGCATGCCGCCCACGTGCGTGCGCCCGTGCGCGCTCGCACGATGGAGGTGTCGGCTCCAGCAGACGGGCCTCGGTGCAGCACCGTCCGAAGGACCCATCATGATCAGCACGGACCAGATCGAGAGGCTGCTCGCCGGCGGCACCGTCGTCTCGCAGGCCGGTGAGAAGGTCGGCAAGGTCGGCCAGGTCTTCCTCGACGACCACAGCGGCGAGCCCGAGTGGGTGACGGTCAAGACCGGCCTGTTCGGCACCGCCGAGTCCTTCGTGCCCCTCGCGGACGCGGACGTCCAGGGCGACGAGATCCGCGTCCCGTACACCAAGGACACCGTCAAGGGCGCTCCTCGGGTCGACGACTCCGAGGGACACCTCTCGCTCGACGAGGAGGCGGAGCTCTACCGCTACTACGGAAGGCGCTCGACCTCCGCCGACGCCGACCCCTCCCACGACGAGAGCTCCCGACGGGAAGGCGCCGCGAGCGAGGGTGTCGCGAGCGACGGCGCAGCGGACGACGAGGGTGTGGTCGGCAGGCACGCCGCCGGTCCCCCCACGGACGACGCAGCCGCCGCACCCGGCGGCCCCCGTCCCGCTCCGGGGGCCGCCCCGGGCGACACGTACCGCCTGCGTCGGTACGTCGTCACCGAGTACATCGCCGAGGCCGTCCCGGCCGACGCGGTCCCTCCGGCGCCGGAGCCTCGTGAGGCGAGCGCCACGGGAGACGCATCCACAGGAGACGCATCCACAGGAGACGCATCCCGAGAGGAGCACCGGCCATGAGCACCAGCTACGGGGCCACCCCGCCCCAGAACGACCCCCGCGACCCCGACCGGCGGGACGACCGCGTCGGAGCGGACCGTGCCGGCGACGAGCGCGCCGCGTCCGGACCCGTGGCACGCGACCGCGAGTCCGTCGTGGCACGCGAGAAGGAGGAGTACGGCGGCATCAAGCTCGGCTCCGCCTTCTTCGGCTGGCTCACCGCCACCGGGACCGCCGTCATCCTCACCGCCCTGGCCGCCGCTGCAGGGGCGGCGTTCGGCCTCTCCGGCACCACCGACGCCCAGGAGGCCGTCGACCAGGCGGCCGAGAACGCCGAGACGATCGGCATCGTCGGCGGCATCGTGCTGGTGGTCGTCCTCTTCGTCGCCTACTACTGCGGCGGGTACGTCGCGGGCCGCATGGCGCGCTTCGACGGCGCGAAGCAGGGCCTCGCGGTGTGGCTGTGGGCCGTGGTCATCGCGATCGTGCTCGCCCTCCTGGGCCTCGTGGCGGGCAGCCAGTACAACGTGCTGTCGCAGCTCAACACGTTCCCCCAGATCCCGGTGAGCGCGAGCGACCTCACGACCGGCGGCGTCATCGCCCTCGTCGCGGCCGCCGTGGTGAGCCTCGTCGGCGCCGTCCTCGGCGGTATCGCGGGCATGCGCTTCCACCGCAAGGTCGACCGGGCCGGCCTGGACGTCTGACGACGGCGGTGTCGCCGCCCCGACCGAGACACCGCGGGTCGAGCGCTGCGCACGAGAGGGCAGCGCTCGACCCGGAGCTCATCACCGGGTCCGACCCGCGAGCTCGTGCGTCAGTACGACGTGCCCATGAGGTCGTGGACGTCGGCGAGGGTGCGGTCGGCGACGGCGTTCGCGCGCGCGTTGCCCTCCCGGAGCACGTCGAGAGGGTCGGGGCCGTCGCCGGCGGCGAGCGCCCGCCGCCGGGCGCGCAGGGGCCGCAGGTGCTCGACGAGCGCTTCGGTCACCACGTGCTTGAGCCGGCCCGCGCCCGCCGCGCCGACCTCGTCCGCGAGCGCCTCCGGCGTCGTCCCCGCGGCGAACGCGCCGAGCGTGAGGAGATTCGCGACCTCCGGCCGACGCTCGGGCTCGTAGGTGACGTGGCGCTCGGAGTCGGTGCGGTGGCGGCGCACGAAGCGCGCGGTGGCGTCCTCGTCGTCGCGCAGCTCGAGCGCGTTGCCGGCGGACTTGCTCATCTTGCGGCCGTCGGTGCCGAGTACGGTCGGGACGGGCGCGAGCAGGACGTCGGGCTCGGGGAAGTACGGCTGCGCGGCGGCGTAGCGCTGGTTGAAGCGCCGCGCGATCGTGCGCGTGATCTCCACGTGCGGGAGCTGGTCCTGCCCGCCGGGCACGAGGTTGCCGTGGCAGAACAGGATGTCGGCGGCCTGGTGCACGGGGTAGGTGAACAGCAGGCCGCTCATGGGCCGCCCCTGCCGGACCGCCGCTGCGGCGGCCTCGGCCTTGACCGTCGGGTTGCGCTCGATCTCGGCCGTCGTGACGAGGCTGAGGAACGGGAGCAGGAGCTGGTTGAGGGCGGGGACGGCGGAGTGGGCGAAGATCGTCGTCCGGGCGGGGTCGATCCCGGCGGCCAGGTAGTCGAGGACGACCTCGCGGACGGTGCCGCGCAGGTCGCCGGCGTCGTCGCGGTCGGTGATGACCTGGTAGTCGGCGACGACGAGCACGACCTCCACGCCGTCGTCCTGGAGCCGGACCCGGTTCGCGAGGGTGCCGAGGTAGTGGCCCAGGTGCAGCGCGCCGGTCGGGCGGTCGCCGGTGAGGACGCGGAACCCGGACGGGTCGGCCGCGAGGCGCGCCTCGATCTGCGCGGACCGCTCCCGCGCGGCGGCGACGGACGCGGTCGAGGACGGCGGTGCGGACGAGGGGCCGGACGGCGTGGCAGCGGTCGGACGGGTCGTCTCGGTCGGGTCGAGGGTCGTGGTCATGGCGCTCTCCTTCGGTGGGGAGCCACGCACCACGCCCGGTCGAGGACCGGAGAGGCCCGGACATGACGACGTCCCGGCTGCGGCGCGCAGCTCGGGACGTGGGCAGGACAGGTCACGGCTGCGGGGGCAGCCACCACCAGCTCTGCGTGATCATGCGGCTCACTCTACGCCCGACCGAGCGGCGCCCCGTCCGCCGACGGTGAACGCCGGACGGTCGCCGCCGCCCCCGGCGTTGACCCCACATGGGACCTCTCGACGACTACTCGCGCACCGTCTCCGGCGTCGCGGCACGGGTGATGCCCGCGGTGGCGGCGCTGCGCCTGCGGCACGGCGCGCGCGAGGCGGGCGGCTCGGCCGTGGTGATGACGCCCGACGGGCTGCTGCTGACGAACGCCCACGTGGTCGGCCCCGCGACAGGCGGCACCGCGGCGTTCTCCGACGGCACGACCCGCCCCTTCGACGTCGTCGGCACCGACGCGCTCTCCGACCTGGCGGTCGTGCGCGCCCGCGGCGAGACCCCGGACCCGGTGGCGCTGGGCGACGCCGACGGGCTCGTCGTCGGTCAGCTCGTCGTCGCGATCGGGAGCCCGCTGGGGCTCTCGGGGACGGTGACGGCCGGCGTCGTGAGCGCGCTCGGGCGCTCGCTGCCGACGCGGGACGGGACGGCGGCGCGGATCGTCGAGGACGTGATCCAGACCGACGCCGCGCTCAACCCGGGCAGCTCGGGCGGCGCGCTCGCGACCGCCGACGCGCGCGTCGTCGGGATCAGCACGGCGGTCGCGGGCGTCGGGCTCGGGCTGGCGGTCCCCATGAACGCGACGAGCCGGCGCATCGTCGACGCGCTCGTCCGCGACGGGCGCGTGCGGCGCGCGTACCTGGGCGTCGCGAGCCTGCCGGTCGCCGTCGCGCCCGGCCTGGCCGCACGCACCGGGCACGACCGTGCGCTTCGCGTGGTCCACGTGGTGCCGGGCAGCCCCGCCGACACCGCCGGGCTGCGCGTGGGCGACCTGATGATCCGCGCGGGCGGCGCCGACACGGTCGAGGCGCAGTCGCTCCAACGGCTCATGCTCGACGAGGCGATCGGGCGCCGCCTCGAGATCACCGTGGTCCGCGGCGAGGCGCTGGTCGACGTGGTCACCGAGCCCGTCGAGCTCGGGCGGTCCTGAGCCCCCGGCGTTCGTCGAGCGCGTCCGTCGGGGAGGATGGACCCGTGCCTGAGATCTCCGTCGACAACGTCACCGGTCCCGTCGCCTACCACGCGGAGGGCCCGGTGTGGTGGCCGGGCTGGGGCGGCCTCCGGTACGTGGACATGCTCGCGGGCGACCTCCTGACGCTGCGGCCCGACGGCGTCGTCGACCGCCTCCACGTGGGCGACCACGCGGCCGTGGTGCGGCCGCGGACCGGGGGTGGGTTCGTCGTCGGGCTCGCGCGGTCGGTCGCGGTCGCGGACGGCGACGACGCTCCGGTGCGCACGCTCGCGACGCTCGTCGACGACCCGACCGTCCGCCTCAACGAGGGGGCAGCCGGACCCGACGGCGCGTTCTACGCGGGCGGGCAGGCGGAGGGCGAACGGCCGAGCGCGCTGTACCGGGTGGAGCCCGACGGGTCGTCGCGCGTCGTGCTCGACGGCATCGAGGTGTCGAACGGGCTCGGGTTCTCGCCCGACGGGTCGCGGGCGTACTACGTCGACTCGGCGACGCGGCGCATCGACGTGCTCGACGTCGTCCCGGCCGCGGAGGACCCGCGCGGGCTCGTGCGGCGCCGCCCCTTCGTGGAGATCGACCCCGACGACGGCATGCCCGACGGCCTCACGGTCGACGCCGAGGGCGGCGTCTGGGTGGCGCTGTGGGGCGGCGGGGCCGTCCGGCGGTACTCCCCCGACGGCACGCTCGACGCCGTCGTCCCGCTCCCCGTGTCGCAGGTGAGCGCGTGCACGTTCGGCGGCGACGACCTCGACCGCCTGTTCGTCACGACCTCGCGCCAGGGGCTGGACGACCCCGACGCGGACGAGGCCGCGTCGGGGTCGCTGTTCGTCGCGGACCCGGGGGTCCGGGGGCTCCCGGTTCTCCCGTTCGCGGGCTGACCGGGGCTGCGGGTCCTCAGCGGACGGCGTCGCGCACGCGCTGCTCGGCGCGGCCCAGGCCGTCGATCTCCAGGGTGACGACGTCGCCGTCGCGCAGGTAGGGAAAGCGCCCGGACAGGGCGACGCCCTGCGGGGTGCCGGTGTTGATGAGGTCGCCGGGCTCGAGCACCATGTACTGCGACAGGTGGTGCACGAGGTACGCGACGTCGAAGATCATGTCGGCCGTCGTCGAGTCCTGACGGGCCTCGCCATTGACCCAGGACCGGAGCCCGAGGTTCTGGACGTCCACCTCGTCGGCGGGGACGAGCCACGGGCCGAGCGGGTTGAACGTCTCGCAGCTCTTGCCCTTGGACCACTGACCGCCGGAGACCTTCATCTGGTAGTCGCGCTCGGAGACGTCGTGCGACAGCACGTAGCCCGCGACGTGGTCGAGCGCCTCCGCGGGCGACGACAGGTAGCGCGCCCGGCGACCGATCACGATGCCGAGCTCGACCTCCCAGTCGACGGTCGTCGCGCCGGGCGGCACGAGGACGTCGTCGTACGGGCCGACGACGGTGTTCGAGTGCTTCCAGAAGACGATCGGGACGTCGGGCGGCGTCGAGCCGGACTCGGCGGCGTGCTCCGCGTAGTTCATCCCGACGCACACCACGGCCGTGGGCCGCGCGACCGGTGCGCCGACGCGCAGGTCGTCCGCGCCGTCGAGCACGGGCAGCGCGCCCGCGGCGAGCGCCGCGCGGACCCGGCCGACGCCGTCGGCCGCGAGGAACGCGCCGTCGATCTCGGCGGTGAGCGGGTCGAGGGAGTACACGACCCCGTCCTCGCGGACGGCGGGACGCTCCTGGCCGAGGGGGCCGAGTCGGACGAGCTGCACGGGTGGGTCTCCTAGGTCTGGGAGGGCGAGCGGTCGCCCCGCGGCACGGAGCGGCGCGAGACAGTGTGCGCGTTCTCAGGCGAGGGCGCGCGCGTGGTCCGGGTTGACGATCGACGGCACGGGACGGCCCGCGAGGAAGTCGACGGCGTTGCGGGCGGTGTGCACGGGGAGGTCCTGCATGGCCTCGGGCGAGAACCACGCGGCGTGCGGGGTGAGCAGCACGTTGTCCAGGGTGCGCAGGCGCGAGTCGGCGGGCAGCGGCTCGGTCGCGTAGACGTCGAGAGCGGCCGAGCCCACGTGGCCGGACGCGAGGGCGTCGGCGAGCGCGTCCTCGTCGATGAGCGGCCCGCGGCACGTGTTGACGACCCGCACGCCCGGCTTCGCGGCGGCGAGCGTGCGGGCGTCGAGCAGGTGGCGCGTCGAGGCGGTGAGCGGCGCGTGCAGCGTGATGACGTCGGCGCGCGCGACGGCCTCGTCGATCCCCACGGCCTCGTGCCCGTCGGCGACGACGGCCGCCGCGTCGACGAACGGGTCGTGCACGAGCACGCGGTAGCCGAGCGCCCGGGCGGAGCGCGCCACCTCGGAGCCGATCCGCCCGTACCCGATGACGGCGACGACGGTGCTGGACAGGCGCGCGGCGTGCTGCGCGGTCGGGGCCCACGTGCCGGCGCGCAGCGCGCGGTCGTAGGCGACGAGGCCGCGGTCGAGCGTGAGGATCATCGCGACCGTGTGGCTCGCGACCTCCTCGATGCAGTAGGTCGGGGTGTTCGCGACGGCGACGCCACGCTCGGTAGCGGCCGCGACGTCGACCATGTCGTAGCCGATGCCCATGCGCGAGACCATGCGCACCCCGCCCGGCCCGGCGACGGCGTCGAGCACGCGCGCGGTGATCGGAGCCCACTGCACGACGAGCGCGGAGGGCACGGACCCGCTCGTGGCGGCCTCCCCGACGGCGGCGATCACCTCGTCCTCGGTGCGCGCGGCAGCGCGCACGGCCCGCAGCCCGGCGGCGGTCAGGGTGTCCTCGCACGCGGTCCCGGGCAGGTCGCAGTCGGTGATGACGACGGTGTCGGCTGTCATGCGATGGATGCTATAGCAAATAGCACCCTCGACCAACCCTCGGGCGGGTCGGATGCTATAGCGTGGCCTCATGACCCTTGCCCCGGACGGCGCCCGCCGCCGCCTCGCCCTCGTCACCGGCGCCAGCTCCGGCATCGGCGCCTCCACCGCCCTCCAGCTCGCGCGCGACGGGCACGACGTCTGGCTCACGTACACCGGCGGCGAGGCCGGCGCGCGCGCCACCGCCGCCCGGTGCGAGGAGGAGGGCGCCGCGACGCGCGTCTCGCGTCTCGACCTGCGCGACACCGCGTCCGTCGAGGCGCTCGTCGCCGAGGTCACCGACGACTGGGGACGCCTCGACGTGCTCGTCAACAACGGCGGCGTGTGCCCCTACCGCGCGCTCGACGACATCGAGCTCGACGAGTGGGACCTCGTCATGGAGACCAACGCGCGCGGCACGTTCGTGCTGTCGCGCGCCGCGCTCCCGCTGCTGCGCGCGGGCCGTCCGTCGCCCGCCGGCGCCACGGTCACGCCCGACGAGCGGGCCGCGCGCGACCGCGCGATCGTCAACCTCTCCTCCATCGCGGGCGAGCAGGGCGCGCTCAAGACCGGCGTGCACTACGCCGCGAGCAAGGCCGCGATCCTCGCGATCACGCGCTCCTTCGCGCGCATCCTCGCGAGCGAGGGCATCCGCGTGAACGCCGTGACCCCCGGCCCCGTGACGAGCGCGATCACCGACCAGCTGGCCCCCGACGCCCGCGCCGGGCTCACCGCGTCCATCCCCCTCGGGGACTTCGGCACGCCCGACGACGTCGCGTGGGTCGTCGCGTCGCTCGCCTCCCCGCGCGCTGGGTTCGTCACGGGCGCGACGTACGACGTCAACGGCGGCGTCCGGATCGACTGACCGCCGGTCCACCGGTCCGCCGCGACACTCGCCCACCCCTGCCCGAGGAGGCACCCATGAGCACGTCCCCGTCCGCCGTCGTCACCGCCCAGGTCGACGCGTTCAACGTCCGCGACCTCGACGGCTTCTGCGCGACCTACGCACCCGACGCCGTCGTGATCGGCGTGACCCCCGAGCCGATCGTCGGTCGCGACGCACTGCGCGCGTTCTACGCGAGCCGGTTCGAGGACACCGCGCTGCACTGCGCCATCGACGCGTCCGTGACGTTCGGCGACCGCTGGCTCGTCGCGCGCGAGCTCGTCACGACCTCGAACGGCACCGGCGAGACCATCGCGACGTTCGAGGTCCGCGACGGCCTCATCACCCGGGCAAGCATGGTCAAGGGTTGACACCGTGGTCGAGCGCCCGGGAGGCGCGGCGGTCGAAGAAGCCGAGCAGACCGACCAGCGCCACGCCGCCTCCGAGCACCACGACCCCCGTCGCGCACGCCGTCAGCAGCACGACCTGGCTCCGGGGGACGCCGTCCTCCGCGAGGGGGTCGTCGGCGATCACCCCCACCGCATAGCCCATGACGAGCCCGATGACCACGAGCAGCACGCCCGCTCCCATCAGGACCACGGCACCCCACCGACGCATCGCTCCTCCGCTCCCCGTCCCGGTTCGTCGACAGGTCAGGTTCTCACGGGACCTCCCGGCGGCGTGCCGCCCGCAGACGGGATGGCGTAAGTAAAACGATCGTTGTACGTTGGGGTGATGAGCACGACGCGGGCGAGCATCGTCCTGAGCTCCGAGCGGGTCTTCGACCGGCACGGCTTCGCCGCCACGGGGATGGACCGGCTCACGCAGGAGGCAGGCGTCTCCTCCCGGACGCTGTACAAGCACCTGGGCAGCAAGGACAGTCTCGTCGCGGCGGTCCTGAGCGCCCGTGCCGAGAGGTTCTTCGCGGCGTTCGACGTCCGAGGCGTGGACGCGCTGTTCTCGACCCTCGCGGCGTGGACGGCCTCGGAGGGCGCCCGTGGCTGCCTGTTCCTGCGCGCGCTGGCCGAGACCGGCGGGGACGTCCCCGGCGTCGTCACGGCCGTCGCGGACTACCGCGACCGGCTCGTCGCCCTCGTCCGGCGGGCCGTCGTCGACGACCTCGACCGGGAGGACGAGCTGCTCGCCGAGCAGGTCCTCGTGCTCTTCGAAGGCGCCGTCTCGGCCGCGTCCTACCGCGGTGGCGACGCGCTCGTCGCGGCGCGCGCCGCCGCGACGGCGCTCGTGCGCCTCGCCGGCTGACCGGCGTGGCGACGGGCGCACCGCCCGCACCCCCCGAGAGAGAGGTGGATGAACCCATGACCTCACGACTCCTGACCGTCTTCGCCCACCCGGTCGCCGACTCCTACCCGGCTGCCGTCATGGAGGCGTTCCACGAGCCGTTCCGCGCCGCCGGGCACGACGTCGACGTCCTCGACCTGCACCGCGAGGGGTTCGACCCCCGCTTCACGCCGGAGGACCACGCCCACTTCTGGGGCGGCCCGGTGCCGCAGGAGATCGCCGAGATGCACGCGCGCGTCGAGGCGGCGGACCGGCTCGCGTTCGTCTTCCCCGTGTACTGGTGGGGGATGCCCGCCCTCATGAAGGGCTGGATCGAGCGCGTCTTCACGGGCGGCTGGGCCTACCAGTACGGGAGCGGGGTCCAGGACCGCGGCCGGGAGCCGCTGAGCTCGCTCCTGCGCAGCGTGCCGACCGCCGTGCTCGGCGTGGGCGGGTCCACCCGGCGGACCTACGAGAAGTACGGGTACGACGACGCCATGCGCACGCAGATCGACGTCGGGACGTTCGCCTACTGCGGGCTGGACGACGTGGAGAGCCACCTCGTCTACGACGTCGAGGGCGAGCACAACGCGCCGAACCGCGACGCGGGGCTCCGCCGTGCACGCGAGATCGGCGTCTCCTTCGCCGCACCCGACCGGACCCCGCGCCGCGCGAAGGACGAGCACCTCCGCCGGCGCGGCGTCCTGGCCGCAGGTCAGGCGAGGCCGTAGCGCGCGTCGAGGTCGGGGTCGTGGGGCGGGTTGCCGAACGACGCGGTCCAGGCGCCGTCGGCGGCGATCGACTGGCCGGAGACGTAGCCCGCCTCGTCGGAGAGCAGGAACGCGACGAGCGCGGCGATCTCCGCGGACTCGGCGATGCGCCCGAGCGGCGGTCCCTCCGCGAGCGCGCGCTCCTCGGCGGCCGGGTCGGCGGCGCGGGCGATCTGCGCGTCGAGGTGCGGGGTGCGCACCCCGCCCGGCGCGACGGTGTTGGCGCGGATGCCGTACCGCCCGTACGTCACGGCGACGGACCGCGCGAGCGCGTCGATGCCGCCCTTGGTCAGCTCGTAGGCGGCGTGGTCGGCGAACGCCGCGCGGCCGTGGATCGAGCCGATGTTGACGATCGACCCGCCACTCACCTGGTCGGTGAACGCCTCGACGGCGGCGGCGCAGCCCCACAGGTAGCCGAGGCCGTTGATCTCGACGACGTCGCGCGCGTCCTGCTCGACCTGCGTCGCCCGCTCCGGGTCGGCGAGCGCGTGCAGCGGCGTGCGGACGGTGATGCCCGCGTTGTTGACCCATCCGGCGAGCGGTGCGAGGTCGCGCGCGGCCCGCGCCGCCTCGCGGTGGGTCTCGCGGTCACGGGAGTCCCCCAGCACGACGGCGGCGCACACCCCCTCCTCGACCGTCCTTGAGCCCGGGGTGCGCTCCAGCCCGACGACGGTCCACCCGTCGGCGGTGAGGCGCGCCGCCACGGCGCGGCCGATGCCCTTGCCGCTGCCGGTGACGACGACGCTGCGGTGCTTGTTCGCGGGTCCGGCTGCGGGTCCGGTCACGAGGGTGCCTCCAGGTCGAAGCGGTCGGGGTCGAGCGTGAAGCCCAGGCCGGGCGCGTCGGGCGGGGTGGCGTGGCCGCCGTCGAACACCGGGCCGCCGCGCACGAGCAGCGGCGCGGGGTCGTACGGGTTGCCCGCGGGTGTGCGGTCGAACGTCTCGACGCCGATGCCCGCCGCGCCGCCGAGGTGCACGCTCACCTCCGGGTACACGTGGCTGGAGACCACCATGCCGCGCGCGGCCCACGCGCGCACGAGCGGGTCGGCGACCGTGATGCCGCCGATCGCGACGACGTCGACGCGCGGCACGTCGAGCGCGCCCAGCATCGCCAGGTGCGCGAAGACCTCGGGGTCGGTCACCTCGTCACCGACGGAGAGCGGGAGCCCGGACGCGTCGCGCACGCGCGCGGCGCCGACCGCGTCCTCGGGGAGCAGCGGGTCCTCGAGCCACGCGAGCACGGGCTCGGCGTCGCCGGGCTGTCCCGCCGCGCCCGTGACACCCCACGCGTCGAGGTCCGCGAGCGCCTCGTCCGCGTCGCGCCAGCCGAAGCCCACGTCGACGACGACGCCGCTGCGCCCCGCGACGGTCGGCCGGCCCGTGACGTCGGGCAGCTCGGCGCGCAGGATCGCGAGCAGGTCGCGCATGAGCGCACGGTCGGGCGAGCGCGAGATCTTCAGCAACGGCCACCCGGCGCGCGCGTGCGCGAGCACCTCGTCCGCGACGTCGCGCGCGGTGCGGCCCGGCGTCGGGTAGGCGGCGACGAGGATCGCGGGCCTCGGCGCGGCGACCGCAGCGGGCGACGCGTCGTCGTGTTCGGCCGCTCCCCGGTGCGGGGGCCCGTCGAGGTCCGCGCCGTCGTCGAGCAGGGACCAGACGGGACGACCGGCGAGCCGGCCCGCGAGATCCCACAGTGCGACGTCGACCAGGCCGATCGCGCGCCGCACGAGGCCGACGCGGCCGACGATCGCGGACCCGCGCAGGGCAGCGTCCCACGCGGCGCCGACGCTCTCTCGCGCGGTGACACCGTCGGACGCGACGACCTCGCGGCCCAGGACGTGCGGAGCGACGAGCCGGTCCACGAGCTCGGCCATGGGCGCTTCGCGCGTGAGCGCGTACGACTCGCCGGCGACAGTCCGGCCGCCGTCCGTCTCGGCGACGACGCGCACGCCGACGTACTCGCGACGCTCGACCGTCATCGCGCCGAGGCGCAGCGGCTGCGGCAGCGGGACGACCGTCGTCGCGGTGCGAACGGCGACGACGCGCGCGGTCGTGGCGGCGCCCACGCTCACTCCGGCTTCTTGGCGAGCGGCACGCCGTAGTCGACGAGGAACCCGCCGTCGACGTAGACGGTCTGGCCGACCATGTACGCGGCCTGGTCGGACACGAGCCAGCTCACCGCGTTGCCGATCTCCTCCGGCTGGGCGAGCCGGCGCGCGGGGATGCGCGCGAGGATCGTCTCCTCCGAGAGCGTGCCCTGCGCGACGCCCTGGCGGAACACGCCCGTGTCGATGTACCCGGGGGCGACGGCGTTGACCCGCACGCCGCGCGCGGCCCACTCGGCGCCCGCGGTCGCAGTGAGCCCGATGACGGCGGCCTTGGTCGTCGAGTAGGGCGCCCGGCCCGCGGAGCCGCGGGCCGAGACGGACGAGATGTTGACGACGGCACCACGGCCCGCCGCGAGCATGTGGCGACCCGCGGCCTGGAGGCACGCGAAGACGCCGTGCAGGTTGACGTCCACGACGGCCGACCACTCGTCCCAGGTGAGGTCCTCGAGCGCGCGGTGGCGCTGGATGCCCGCGTTGTTGACGAGCGCGTCGATCCCGCCGAACGCGTCGGCGAGGTCGTCGAACGCGGCGCGCACGGCGGCGTGGTCCGTGACGTCGAGCGGGGCCCACACGAGCCCGGGCGCGTCGGGGACGGCGCCGAGGTCGAGCGCGGGGAGGTCGTGCTGCACGACGTCCGCGCACACGACGCGGAACCCGTCGGCCGCGAGGCGCTCGGCGACGGCGCGGCCGATGCCGGCCGCTCCCCCGGTGACGACGGCGAGCGGGACGCGCGGGGCGTCGGGGGCGGGGGTGGTCACTGGTCCTCCTCGGGGACGGGACGGATCGGGGTCGCGGGTGCGGCGTGCGGTGGTGCGACCGCGCCGGGGGGCCAGGCCGCGGTGGCGGCGAGCACGTCGTCGACGACGGCGCACGCGTGCCGCTCCAGGCGTTCGAGCGAGCCCGGCGCGAGCGGCGACTGCCAGGCCTGGTAGGCGCCGACGTCGTACGCCTCGCGCGTGGGCAGGTAGACGAAGCCGGGGCCGTTGGTGAGGTTCGCGACGACGACGGGCCGCGCCCCGGCGTGGGCGCGCACCGTGCGCTGGAGGCGCGAGTACGCCTCGCCGGGGTGCGCGACGAGCAGCGCCTCGCCCACGCGCCACACCCACGTGGGGTGCGGAACCGTCGGGCCGGTGACGTAGCCGTCGCGCAGGTTCCGCGCGCGGCGCAGGCGTTCCTCGCGCGAGCGCGGGTCGATGCCGGCCCACTCGGCCTCGAGCTCGTCCCACGTCGGGAGGTCGCGCAGGTCGAGCGTGACGGGCTCCTCCACCGCGGCGAGCGTGCGGGCGTCGGGACGGGCGTCGGTGCCGGTGAGCGCGGCCGACGGCGCGGGCTCCCACACGGCGAGCGGCGCGCCGGACTCGACGACGTGGGTCAGCTCGAGCTCCGTGCCCGGCGGCGGGAGCTCGGCGAGCGCCGCGAGCACGGCGTGGCCGAGCGACGTGCCGTGCCGGTCGGCCACGGCGGTGTCGCCCGTGTACTGCTCGCGCGGGGCGAGCTCGCCCGACGCGCCCTGGAGGAACGCGACGGGGGCGGCCGTCTCGCGCTCGACGAGGTCGCGCATGGCGCCCACGTAGTCGGGCGAGACGAGCCGGTTCTGCCAGGCGAGCGTCGTCGGGTGGCACGCGTAGTTGACGATCGTGGCGAGGGTGACGGGGTCGCCCTCGGGCGCGACGCCGTCGGGCCGGGTGTCCGGGGCGCCGAGGGCGGGGCGCGTCGTGAGGCGCCCGACGACGACCGTGTCGTCCGCGAGGTCGGCGCCGGGCGAGCGTGGGGTGCCGGCGTCGGGGTTGAAGCCGACGAGCGGGCGCGGGGCGCTTCCCGCGACGGTCCCCGCGTCCCCGCCGGCGCAGCCGTCGAGCAGCGCCTCGCGGTTGGACGCGAGGCCGCAGCGCCCGGTCGTCCACTCGAGGGTCGCGGGTCGGAGCGACGCGATCGCCTCCACGGCGGCGTCGGCCGCGGCGCGCGCGAGATCCCGCAGGTACGCGACGCCGCGGTCGCCGCCCGGGAGGTCGGCGTCGCCCGAGCACAGGACGGGCCCGGCGTGCGTGTGGGAGAGCGAGACGAGCAGGCGCTCGACGGGCAGGCCGGTCGCGTCGAGGACGGTCGTGCGCAGCGTCGCCTCGTCGTCGACCCGGCGCCACCACGTGCCGTCGACCGTCACGAGGACGAGCGGGTCGGAGGCGCCGTCGGCCGGGGTGCGCTCCTCGGCGAGCGCGACCGCCGTGAGCGTCATGGCGCGGTGCGCGCCCTCGGAGACGTCCCAGTCCGCCGGGCCCCAGTTGCGCGCCCGGATGCCCGGGGCGGGTGTCACGTCGCGGACGGCGACGCCCGCCAGGCCGACGAACGCGGGGACGGGGGCCCGCGTGTGCAGGGCGACCATCGCACCTCCTCTGGGCTCGGGAGTGCCGATGCTATAGCATGTTGCTCGGTCGACACGTCCGACCAGGGACGGCGCCGTGGCCGCTATCCTTCGGGGCGTCCGACCGACGACGATCCGAGCCCGCCGCCCCCACGACACCACGGAGAAGCCATGGCGCTCAAGAGCGTGCCGGACCAGAACGTCGCCGACCGGGTGACGGTCGAGCTGCGCGAGGCGATCTTCAGCGGCGACCTCGCGCCGGGCGAGCGGCTCGTCGAGCGCAAGCTCGCCGAGCGCCTCGGCACGAGCCACATCCCCGTCCGCGAGGCGCTCACGCGGCTCACGCAGGAGGGCCTCGTCGAGCGTCTCCCGCACCGCGGCGCGCGGGTCGCCGCCCTCACGAGCCGCGACCTCGAGGAGATCTCGAGCCTGCGCACGCTGCTCGAGCAGTTCGCCGTCGTGCGGGTCCAGGACGCGTGGGACCCCGCCAAGGAGGCGAGGCTGCGCAAGACCGTGCAGCAGATGGTCCAGGCGGCGGAGAAGGGCAGCAACGCGCGCGTCTTCGAGCTCGACCGGCGCTTCCACGAGCAGCTCTGGGAGATGGCCGACCACCGCATGCTCATGACGCTCAACGCGCAGCTCCGCAGCCGCATCACCGGCTTCCTGCGCGCCGCGAACGCCGCGCTCGAGCCCGAGGCGCGCGTCGCGCACGCCCGCACCCACGAGCTCATCGTCGACGCCATCGCGGGCGGCGACCCGGAGGCGGCGCAGCGCGTCATGGCCGAGCACATCGGCGAGGCCGCAGCCCGCCTCGCGAGCCACACCGAGGACGAGGCGGAGCCCGCCGTCGGGGCCTGAGCCCGCGCCGCCCGCCGGTGGCGCGTCGCGCCCGGCCGTCACAGCCCGGCGCGACTCCCGGTCGACCTGAGGAGGATGCACCCGCATCCACCGATCTCAGGGAGGCACCACATGGCTCGCATCATCGTCGTCGGCGGCACCGGGCACGTCGGCTCGCGCGTCGTCGAGAAGCTCACCGCGCACGGGCACGACGCCGTCGCCGCATCACGCCGCACGGGCGTCGACGCGTACACCGGCGCAGGGCTGACGGAGGCGCTGGCCGGCGCCGACGTCGTCGTCGACACCACCCAGGCGCCGTCGTACGTCCCCGACGAGGTCCGGGAGTACTTCGCCACGTCGACCGCGAACCTCGTCGCGGCGGAGAAGGCGGCGGGCGTCCGCCACCACGTCGCGCTCACCATCGTGGGCACCGACCGCCCGCAGGGCATCGGCTACTTCCACGGCAAGGCCGAGCAGGAGCGCGTCGTCCGCGAGTCGGGAGTGCCGTACTCGCTCGTCCACGCGACCCAGTTCTTCGAGTTCACCCCCGCGATCATCGGCACGGCGGCGCACGGGGACACCGTGCGGGTGTCGTCGGCGTCGATCCAGCCGATCGCCGCCGAGGACGTCGCGACCGCCGTCGCGCGGATCGCCGTCGGAGAGCCCGTGGGCGACGTCGAGATCGCCGGCCCGGAGGTCCTCGCGATCGGCGACCTCGTGCGCCGGACGCTCGCGGCGCAGGGCGACGGGCGCGAGGTCGTCACGGCGGACGACGCGCCGTACTTCGGGGCGCTGATCGAGGACCGCACGCTCGTGGCCGTGGACGGTGCGCAGATCTTCGGGACGCGCCTGGAGGACTGGCTCGCCGCGCAGGCAGCCTGACGGTGCACCCCGGGTGGCGGCACGCCGCCGCCCGGGGTGTCGTGCGTGCCCAGCCCGGCCCGCACGGTCCGTCGCGTCGCACGCCGACGGTCGTCCCGCGACCCTACTTTTGCTATAGCATCCCGTCAACACCGGCTCGCGACCCTGGACGGCCATGCACCTGCGCACCGCCACGCCCGACGACGTCCCCTCCCTCTACGCGCTGTGGGACCGCGCGTTCGACGCGCCGCTCATGGTGCCGGTCTACGAGACCGACGACGGTCGGCTCGACCGCACGCACGTCGCCGTCGACCCGCTCCACGGCGGGGTGGTCGGCTCGGTGTACTGGACGCCGCGCGAGGTCGCCGGGCCGGACGGCGGCACGCTGCGGGCCGGCGGCGTCGCCAACGTCGCGACCGCCCCTGAAGCCCGCGGCCGGGGCCTCGTCCGGGCGCTGCTCTCCCGGGCCGTCGAGCAGATGGAGCGGGCCGGCACGCACGTCGCGCTGCTGTTCACCGGCACCCCCGACGTCTACCGGTCGAGCGGCTTCGAGACGTTCGACGTGCCGCTCCGGCGCGGCGTTCCACGGACGCTCGGCGACGCCGCGACCCACACGGTGGACGACCTCGCCGCCGAGTCGTTCCGCCCCCACACTCCCCGCGACGCGCCGTCCGGGCCGGGGGCTCCGCCGTCGGGCTCGGAGGACGACGCACCCCTGACCGTCCGCACCGACCGCCTGCCCGGCGTCCCATGGCCGGCATGGTCCGTCGCGCTCGGGTGGGAGCAGCTCGCCGCGCCGCACGACAGGTTCGACGCCGCGGGCGGCGGACCACGCCCCCTCACCACCCGGCGCACCGCCGAGCACTGGGAGCGCCGCGTCCCGCTCTGGTACTCCGGCGCCGAGGTGTTCACCGCGCGGGCTGCCGACGGGGAGGTCGTGGGCTACCTCGCCCTCGAACCCGGGCCGGGCGTCCTGAAGGTCCGCGAGCTCGGCGTCGACCCGACGGCGGAGCGCGCCGGCGAGGTCGTCGACGCTCTTGCGCGCACGACGCTCCAGCGGGCGCGCCTCCACCGCTCCCCCGTCGTCGAGGTTCGCCTGCCCGCGCACCCGCTCACCGAGCGCTTCACCGCGGCGGTCCTCGACGCGCCGACGCCGGGGACGGACACGACCGGGATGCTCCGTCCGGTTCGCGCGGGGACCGACGTCGTCGCTCGTCTGCGGGAGGCCGCCGCAGCCGGGATGGGCTTTCATTGGCCGGGCGACTACCTCTGATCCTGGGGCCGCCGCAGGGGTGTCACGGATCCGGGCTGAAGACCGGTCGACCGCGACGCCCTGTCCGGACCGCCAGTTCGCCGTCCGCACGCTCGCCGCTATGTTCTCGGTCATGCCTTCCGTTCGAGCCCGCCAGGCGATCGCCGCCTCGATCGCCGCGGTCGTGTACGTGCTCTTGGCGTGCGCGGCAGTCGTCGCCGTGTGGTCCGGGATCTCGGGCACCGTCAACAGCTGGCAGGCGCAGCACGACGGCGAGGTCGGCACGTTCACGCCGGTCGAGCAGCACTGCAGCTCGAACCGTGGCACCCCGTCCTGCCGCTGGACCGGCACGTGGGAGCCCGAGGCCAGGGACCGCGTCATCAAGGACGTGCTCCTCGACGAGAGCCTCGGGACCGCAGAAGGCGACCCGCCTCCTGGTCCGGTCCATCCCACCCTCCACCACGACGCCTTGTCAGACCCGCAGGTCGTCTATCGGCCAGGTGATCGCACCTGGCTCCTGACCCCGGCTGTGACCACGGTCTTCCTCGGAGGCAGCGCCTACCTCGCCTGGAAGACGCACAGGTGGTCGCGCCGGGCGGCGGCAGCTGCGGCTCGACGAACCGGGCCGGGCAGGCACCGCACCGCCGCCTGACCCACCCGGGCGGCGTCCTCGAGGGAAGACGAGCGCCCCGGGCCGATGGTCAAGCGCCTGCCGGTCACCTGGCCTCCGTGCTCGTGGGGCACAGGTGTCGAGCGACGGCCGTGCCACACTTCCGGCCATGGCCGATCGCGAACCCGACGAGCCGTCGGGATGGTACGAGAGCTGGTTGCGAGACGTGGCCGGTGGGGCGCCGGTCCGCACAGGGCCGCTCTTCCTCGGCTGGGTGGGGGTCGTCTCCGTCGTCGCGGCGGTCGTGTACCTGACGGGAGGCCGGAGCGAGCCGGCATACATGGCTCCGATCGGAGTCGTCTCCCTCCTCTACTGGTCCCTCGCGGTGCCCGCCTACGTGGCCAAGCGCCACCGCGGCCGATGAGCGATCACAGGTCGGGTCGGGCAGCGGCTCGCAGGTCGGCGCGTCGCCACCCTGGCCCTGAACCGCGATCACACGAGCGGTCCGCGCAGGTCGCGTCGCATTTTGCTATGGCATTCAGGGGCCGCTCACACTCTCTCTGACCTGCATCGACACGCATCAGCCATCTCTTGACGATGCCATAGCATTTGGCTACTCTCCGAGAGTCCGGTTCACCGTCGCAACGACGCGCACGAACCCGCTGACCCCGACCCAGCACCGGAACCGCACGACCCCCGCAGCACCGCTCCCCCGGAACACCCCGCAGCCCCGGGCCGCCGGAGCCTTCGCGTCGCCCGCCCGCACGGCGTCCTCCCGACGTCCCGAAGGGTGCCCGAGTTGTCCACTCCCCGATCCCAGAC
>NZ_LUAZ01000025.1:0-71468 GCF_001647255.1 Cellulosimicrobium sp. I38E | reverse complement strand
ACTTGAGCCACCGGGTGACGGTGCCCTCGGTGACGGACTCGCCGAGCCCGCCCCCGCCCAGCAGGCCGCTCCCGCGCCGCAGTCCTCCGGGGACGGCGAGGAGATCAAGCTTCCCGCGCTCGGCGAGTCCGTCACCGAGGGCACCGTCACCCGGTGGCTCAAGTCGGTCGGCGACACCGTCGAGGTCGACGAGCCGCTGCTGGAGGTCTCGACCGACAAGGTCGACACCGAGGTCCCCTCGCCCGTGGCGGGCACCGTCCAGCAGATCCTCGTCCAGGAGGACGAGACGGTCGAGGTCGGCACCGTGCTCGCGATCGTCGGCTCGGGCGCCGCCCCGGCCGCGGCCCCCGCGGCCCCGGCCGAGCAGCCCGCGCAGGAGGCCCCGACGCAGGAATCCGCTCCGGCCGAGGTGCCGACCGAGGCGCGCACGCCCGCGAGCGAGGCGGACGTCCCCGCCCAGGCCGCGCAGGAGGAGACGCCCGCCCCGGCGACGAGCGCCCCCGCTCCCGCCGCCGAGAAGCCGGCCGCGCCGTCGGCCCCGGGCGCGACCCCGGCCCCGGCCGCCAAGGCCGGTGGCACCTACCTCACGCCGCTCGTGCGCAAGCTCGCGGCGGACAAGGGCGTCGACCTGTCGACCCTGACGGGCACGGGCGTCGGCGGCCGCATCCGCAAGGAGGACGTCCTCGAGGCCGCCCGCAAGGCCGAGGAGGCCAAGGCCGCCCCGGCAGCTGCTCCCGCGGCACCCGCGGCCGGTGGTGCTCCGAAGAAGGCCTCCGTCCCGGCCGTCTCGCCGCTGCGCGGCACGACGGAGAAGACGAGCCGCCTGCGCAAGCTCGTCGCGAGCCGCATGGTCGAGGCGCTGACCACCCAGGCCCAGCTCACGACCGCGGTCGAGGTCGACGTGACGCGCGTCGCCGCGCTGCGCAACCGCGCCAAGGCCGACTTCAAGGCTCGCGAGGGTGCCAACCTCACGTTCCTGCCGTTCTTCACGCTCGCCGCGGTCGAGGCGCTCAAGGCCTACCCGAAGATCAACGCGACCTTCGCCGAGGACGAGATCACCTACCACGGCCAGGAGAACGTCGGCATCGCGGTCGACACCGAGCGCGGCCTCGTCGTCCCGGTGATCAAGGACGCGGGCGACCTCAACCTCGCCGGCATCGCCCGCAAGATCTCCGACCTCGGCTCGCGCACGCGCGCCAACAAGGTCGGGCCGGACGAGCTCGCGGGCGGGACGTTCACGATCACCAACACCGGCTCGGGCGGCGCCGTCTTCGACACGCCGATCGTCCCGGTCGGCCAGGTGGCGATCCTCGGCACGGGGACCATCACCAAGCGCGCGGTCGTCGTGACGGACGCGGACGGGAACGACACGATCGGCATCCGTTCGACGTGCTTCATCTTCCTGTCCTACGACCACCGCCTGGTCGACGGTGCGGACGCCGCGCGCTTCCTCACCACGATCAAGAACCGCATCGAGGAGGGCGCGTTCGAGGCCGAGGTCGGCCTCTGACACGCCGCTTCCCCTGAGGCACCGCCGAGAGGCCTCGACCGTCGTGGTCGAGGCCTCTCGGCGTCCTCGTGGCAGGACCGACGTCGGGCCTGCGGGAGAAGATCCCCGCCGCGGGTGCGCAGGGCAGTCGCGGCCCCGTAGCGTGGTCCCATGGACATCGTCGTGGCGGGCTCGCACGGATTCATCGGTGCCGAGCTGCTCGAGCGGCTGCGCGAGGACGGCCACCACGTGCGCCGGCTCGTCCGTCGCGCCCCGCAGACCTCCGACGAGCACGAGTGGGACCCCGACGCGGGCAGCCTGGACCCCCGCGTGCTCGAGGGCGCCGACGCCGTCGTGAACCTCGCCGGCGCGGGGATCGGCGACCACCGCTGGACCACGGAGTACAAGCGCACCCTGGTCACGTCCCGGACCCGGACCACCGGCCTCCTGGCGCGGACCATGGCCGGTCTCGACGCGCCGCCGCCCGTCTGGGTCCAGGGCTCCGCCATCGGCTACTACGGTGACCGGGGCGCGCAGGTGCTCACCGAGACGTCGGCGTCGGGCGACGGCTTCCTCGCCCGCCTCGTCCGGGAGTGGGAGGCAGCGACGGCGCCCGCCGAGCAGGCGGGCGTCCGCGTGGTGCACGCCCGGACGGGCATCGTGCTCTCGTCCGAGGGCGGCGCCCTCGGCAGGCTCCTGCCGCTGCTGCGCCTCGGCGTGGGCGGTCGGCTCGGCCCCGGCACGCAGTACTGGAGCTGGATCACGCTGCGCGACGAGGTCGACGCGCTGCGCCACCTGCTCACCGCCCCCGTGCACGGCCCGGTCAACCTCTGCGCCCCGCACCCGGCGACGAACGCGGAGATCACGCGTGCGCTCGCGCGAGAGCTCCACCGCCCGGCCGCGCTGGCGGTCCCGTCCGTCGCGCTGCGCGTCGTGCTCGGCGAGCTGGCGTCGGACATCCTCGGCTCGCAGCGTGCCCTCCCGAGCGTCCTCGAGGCGAGCGGCTTCACCTTCGCCGACCCCCTCCTCGCCGACGCCGCGCGCCGGGTCGCGGAGCGCCGCTGACGCCTGCTCCGACGCTGTCCCGCGCCGAGCCGAGCTAGCGACGGTACGTGTCACCGCACCTCGGCGACGCGCCACCCGTCGTCGGTCCACCGGAGCACGAGCACGACGGTGGTCCGCGGCGTCGCGGGCACGTGCAGCTCGCCGTCGTCCGTGCGCTGCCGGTGCGCGCTGACGGCGTAGTCCACCTCGACGACCGCGTCGGTGGGAGTCGCCCCCGCCGGCGCGGGCGACCAGTCCTCGCCGAGCCGGGCGTCGAAGACCTCCGCCCGCGCGTCGAGCACGTCCACGCCGTCGAGCTCCTCGAGCACCGCGGCGTCGCGCGCCTCCGCCGACGAGCCCGCGACCACGACGGACGACAGGTCGCCCGTGCCCTCGGTGAGCAGCGCGAGGCGGAGCGCGGTGAGCGCGCGTGCGGCGCCGGCGGGGTCGCCGGGATCGAGCACCGCGTCGAGGTCGAGCACCGCGTCGGCGTCCCCGTCCGGCTCGACCGCGGCGGTCGCCGCGCTCGGCACCGGGTCATCGGCGTCGGGCGGCGTCGTGCGGGACGGACCGAGGAGGACCAGCAGCACCACGAGCACAGCGCACCCGACGAGGATCCCCCCGCTCGTGGCGACCGCCCGGACGGTCCGCCGCCGCCGGGCCCGAGCACCCCGGCCGCCGGTCCTGGTCCCGCCACGCACGCCGCCACCGCCGGCCGTCGACCCCCCGACGCCGGGTCGCACGGTCCGCCGTCCGCCGAACGCACCCGCGACGAGACGCGCGGCGTCGGGCATCACGACCGGACGCGGCTCCACGGCGTCGTAGCAGCGCGCGGCGAAGGTCCCCGCGGCCGGGCGGGCAGAGGGCTCGTCGCGCAGCGCGACCGCGAGCTCGGCGTGCAGCGCCGCGAGATCACGCGCCTCCTCCGGGTCGGCGTTCGCCTGGTAGGACGGATGGCTCGACGCCGGAGGCGGCACGAGGTCGAGCACGAGCCGCGCCAGGTCGCGGACGTCGTCGGCGGGCGCACCGCTCGAGGGCGTCAAGGGCGGACGCAGCACCGCACGACCGCTCGACGCCACGACGACGCACGCCGCGTCCAGGCTCCCGTGGGCACGGCCGTCACGATGGAGCGCGGCCAGGCCCTGCGCGACCGGGACCAGCACCGTGACCGCCTCGGCGGCCCGGAACGGCTCCCGGGCCGCGGCGAGCTCGTCGAGGCGCAGCCCGTCGACGTGGTCGGTGAGGACCACGAGCGACGACTCCCCTGCCTCGACGACACCACGCACCGCCACGAGGTGCTCGTGGTCCTCGGAGAGCGCGTGCAGGTGCTCGACCAGCGCGGCACGAAGCCCCGGTCCCTCGGGGACGTCCAGCCGCGCGACCTCGCACACGGTCCCGGCGTCGTCGTACGCCACCACACCGCCCGGCGCCCCGGGCTCCCGCCGTACCGGCCACCCCGCGGCACCCAGCACCGGCACGAGGTCCACGACGGTCTCCACGGGCGTTCGCGGCTGGCGCGACGTCGACGACGGCATGACTCATCTCACCGCACGGAGAACCCCGACGCGCCGTTGTCCACAGGCCGGATCGCGGTCGGCCCGCCGAGGGAGAACCCGGGTTGGCCGAGCTTGAACCGTGGTTCGTCGGACGCCGTCGCGCACAGGAACCACGGTCCTCCCTCGCGCGACCACGGTTCTACCTCGACCGAGCAGGGCTCCGCCCGCGCGCGGTCAGACGTCGAGGAGGCGACCCTCGCGGGCGCTGCGGCGGGCGGCGTCGAGGACCTCTGCGGTGCGGACGGCGTCGTGCGGGTCGACGGGGACGGGGCCCCCGTCGAGGATCCAGGCCGCGACGGCACGGTAGAAGTCGGCGTGACCGCCCGGGGCCTGCGCGACGGGCTCGCGCTCGCGCCCGCGCGTGACCCAGCCGAGCGTGCCCACGGGCGCGGCGTCGTCGAAGACCTCGAACGGCGAGGCGTCGTTCTCGAACGTCGTGACGACGTACGCGCCGGCGGTGCCGAGCACGCGCGTGCGTGGCCCCGGGGCGCCGACGACGGAGCCGGCCCAGAGGCGGCTCACGACCGCGTTCCCGTCGGCGTCGGGCTCGTGGTGGAGCACGAGGAACACGTCGTCCTCGGTCGGGGTGGTGTGCGAGCGCAGCTCGGCCCACACGCCGGTGACGCGCCCGAAGAGCTGGGTCGCGGAGTCGACGAGGTGCGGCCCGAGGTCGAGGAGCAGGCCGCCCCCGACGAGGTCGTTCTCCTTCCAGCGCTGCTGCGGCACGGGGCGCCACCGCTCCCACCGGCGCTCGAACGTGTGCACGCGACCGATCTCGCCGCGGTCGAGCACGGAGCGCAGGGTGAGCTGCTCGGGGTCCCAGCGACGGTTCTGGAAGACGGTGAGGGGCGTGCCGGCCTCCTCGGCGACGGCGACGACGGCGCGGGACGCCGCGGCGCCGAGCGCGAGCGGCTTGTCGACGACGACCGGCACGCCGGCCCGGGCGAGCGCGGTGGCGTGGTCGGCGTGCAGGGCGGACGGGCTCGCGACGACCACGACGTCGTAGGCTGTCCGGTCGGCGAGGAGCGCGTCGAGGTCGTCGTGCAGGTGCACGTCGGGCCAGTCCTCGGCCGCGGCGGCGCGGCGCTCGGGCGACCGGACGACGACCGCCGTGACGACGTGCCCGGCCTCGCGGACGAGGCGCGCGTGGATGCCGCGTCCCGCTCCCCCGTACCCGACGATCCCGACCCTGAGCGTGCGTGCGGCGGTGTCCATGCCGCCCAATCTAGCCGCGACCGGAGCCGTCCTGCGGAGTGGTCCGAGCACTCTCCGCGACCTGGCAGAATGTGCGCGTTGGTCCGGTATGGAGCGCTGCGTACCGTCTCGCGCGGGTCGGGCCGAGAATCGGTTTCGGGAAGGTCGTCCCTTGAGCACCACGAGCCGTCGCGTCCCTCGTCGGAGCGTCCTGCGCTACGTCCTGATCGCGCTGGCGGTCGCCATCGTGGTCGCGAACGTCATCAACCAGCAGTCGGTCGCCGCCGACGACGAGCCGGACCCCGCCCCGGGCACCGCGCTCGAGGCGCTGGCGCGGCTCGAGGTCAAGGGCCCGGGCCCGGACACGGGCTACGAGCGAGAGCTCTTCGGACCCGCGTGGGCGGACGTCGACGGCAACGGGTGCGACACCCGCAACGACATCCTCGCCCGCGACCTCACCGACCTCACCTTCTCGACGCGGGGCGAGGTCTGCGAGGTGCGGACGGGGACGTTCCAGGACCCGTACACGGGCGAGACCATCGACTTCCGCCGCGGCAACGCGACGAGCATGGCCGTCCAGATCGACCACGTGGTCCCGCTGATGGACGCGTGGCGCAAGGGCGCGCGCGCCTGGGACGACGAGACGCGCCGGCAGTTCGCCAACGACCCCCTCAACCTGCTCGCGTCCGACGGCCCCGCGAACCAGTCCAAGGGCGCGCGCGACGCGTCGGCGTGGCTGCCCCCGAACCACGCGTTCCGCTGCCCCTACGTGGCGCGGCAGATCGCGGTGAAGACCGCCTACGAGCTCGCGGTCACGCCGTCGGAGTCCGAGGCGATGGCGCGCGTGCTCGAGGACTGCCCCTCCGAGCCCGTCCCCGCGGGCTGACCCGGCCCCCGGTCGGTGCGCCCGAGGGCGCTCGGCCACCAGGCCCGACGACCGACGTCGTGCACGAGCGCGGGCACCAGCAGCGACCGCACGACGAGCGTGTCGACGAGGACGCCGAACGCGACGATGAACGCGAGCTGGGCGAGGAACAGCAGCGGGATGATGCCGAGCGCGGCGAACGTCGTCGCGAGGACGACGCCCGCGGACGTGATGACCGACCCGGTGACCGCGAGGCCGCGCAGCACACCGCGCCGCGTCCCGACCCGCAGGCTCTCCTCCCGCACGCGCGTCATGAGGAAGATCGAGTAGTCGACCCCGAGCGCGACGAGGAAGCAGAACGCGTAGAGCGGCACGGCCGGGTCGGCGCCCGGGAAGTCGAGCACGTGGTTGAAGACGATCGCGGCGACGCCGAGCGCGGCGCCGAACGACAGCACGTTGGCGAGCATGAGCAGGACCGGCGCGACGATCGACCGCAGCAGCAGGACGAGGATGAGCAGGATCACGGCGAGGACGACCGGCACGATGATCCGCAGGTCGCGCTGGCCCGCGAGCTGGGTGTCGAGGCGCTCGGCGGCCGCGCCGCCGACGACGGCCTCGGGCGAGACGTCGTGCACGGCGTCGCGGAGCGCCGAGACCGTCTCGACGGCCTCCTGGCTGTCGGACGGCGCGTCCGTGGTGACGTCGACGCGCACCTGCCCGTCGACCACGACCGGGTCGCCCTGCGCGGGCGCGCCGGGGGCGACGGCGGGCTGGTCCGTGACGGGGGTCGCCGCGGCGACGCCCTCCGTGCCCTCGGCCGCCGCGACGACCGCGTCGAGGTCCGCCTCCGGCGCGATGACGGTCGCGGGCTGGGCGGAGACCCCCTCGAAGTGCTCGGTGAGCGCCTCCTCGCCGGCGACGGAGTCGACGTCCGCGAGGAACACCTCCGAGTCGCCGGTGCCCTCGGCGTCGAGCGTCGGGACGAACGCCGCGCACGCGGCGAGCACGAGCGCCGTGACGACCCACACGCGCCGGTCGTGCCGTCCGACGAAGCTCGCGACGCGCGACCACACGCCGTGCCCCTCGACGCTCACCGCGTCGTCGCTCTCGGCGGTCGCGGGCTGCGCGTCCGCCGCGCCGCCGTCGTGCTCCGCGTGCGCGCCCTCGTAGCGGGGCATGCGCGGCCAGAAGAGCCCGCGCGAACGCTGCCCGGCGACGAGCAGGAGGGCCGGCAGGAGCGTGAGCGCGGCGACGAACGCCGCGGTGATGCCGATCGCGGCGACCGGACCCAGGCTGCGGTTCGACGACAGGTCGGACAGCAGGAGGCACAGCAGGCCCGCGATCACCGTCCCGGCACTCGCCGCGATCGGCTCGACGGACGCGCGCACGGCGCGGCGCAGCGCCGTCGTGGTCGAGCGGACGAGGCGCAGCTCTTCCCGGTACCGCGCGACGACGAGCAACGAGTAGTCGACGGCGGCGCCGACGACGAGGATCGAGAGGATGCCCTGCGACTGCCCGTTGAGCGTCAGGATGTCGGCCGCGGCGAGGTGGTAGACGACGAGGCCCGCCAGCGTGAGCGCGAGCACGGCCGTGAGGATGACGAGGAACGGCAGGATCGGCGACCGGTAGACGATCGCGAGGATCACGAGCACGGCGCCGAGCGCGACGAGCAGGAGGACGGTGTCGATCCCGCCGAACGCGGTGACGAGGTCGGCCACGAACCCGGCAGGACCGGTGACCCACACCTCGAGAGAGGTGCCCGCGAGCCCGCCCTCGGACGCGTCCGCGGCGGCGAGGTCGCGCAGCGCGCCGACCGCGAGCTCGCTCACGCTGTCCTCGTCGGCGCCGATCCGGTCGGACGCCACGGACGCGTCGAGCGAGACGACGACGAGCGCGGCCTCGCCGTCCTCGGACGGCACGACGACGGGGTCGGCGACGGAGACGTCGCCCACGGTCGCGGGCTCGTCGCCCGACGTGCCCTCGAGCGGCGCACCTGGCACGGCCTGCGCGTAGGCGTCGAGCGCGGCGAGGTCGTCGGGCGTCAGGGCGCTGCCGTCCCCCGTGGTCGCGACGACGAGCGCGGGGAGCGTCTCGGAGTCCGTGAACTCCTGCGCGACCTCGGCGGCGCGCGTCGACTCCGCGCTCGCGGGGAGGAACGCCGCGGCGTCGTTGGTCTGCACGCTGCTCAGCTGACCCTGCGCCTGGCCGCCCAGTGCGCCGATCGCCATCCACAGACCGATGACTGCGACAATGATCAGTCCGCGGAGGAACCCGCCCGTCCGATTGCTCAGCATGCTGAGGAATGGTGCCATGGTGGAGGGAGGAATGCACGTTGGAGCACTCACCGAGGGACCGCACCGGGCCGTACGCCGACCCGGACGTCGGCGACCCCACCCCCACAGATCCCGAGGAGTGGGCCACCGGCCGCCTCCTGTTCGCCGTCGCGCGCCGGATCGAGCGGGAGTGGAACGCCCACCTCGGGAAGTGGGACCTCAACCACGCGGGCTTCCCCGTGCTCATGCACCTGCTCGCCGGCCCGCGCTCGCAGCGCGTGCTCGCCGAGGAGTCGAGCGTGACCGAGCAGACGATGAGCCGGGTCGTGGCGAGGCTCGAGCGCTCCGGGTACGTGACGCGCACGGACGACCCCGCCGACCGGCGCCGCCGCGCCGTCGCGATCACCGCGGCCGGGCGCGACGCCGGGCTCGCCGCGGCGCGTCGCCGGCCCGCCGAGGACCTCGCGACGCGCGGGCTCGACGACGCGCAGGTCGTCGCGCTGCGCGAGGCCCTGCTCGCGCTCCTCAAGACGCTCCCCCGCTCACCCCAGGACGAGGGTTAGCCTGGGCCGATGGACCTGCTCGCGCTGCCCGGGATCACGGAGTACCACGAGGCCTGGGACCTCCAGCGCGCGGTGCACGACGACGTCGTCGCGGCCACCCGGCCGGACACCTTGATCCTCGTCGAGCACCCCTCCGTCTACACCGCCGGCCGCCGCACGCGCCGTGACGAGCGGCCCGACGACGGCACGCCCGTCGTGGACGTCGACCGCGGCGGGAAGATCACGTGGCACGGCCCGGGCCAGCAGGTCGCCTACCCGATCGTGCGGCTCGCCGAGCCGGTCGACGTCGTCGCGTACGTGCGCGCGCTGGAGGAGGCCGTCATGGGCGTGTGCGCGCGGCTCGGCCTCGTGACGATGCGCGTCGAGGGGCGCAGCGGGGTGTGGGTCGCGGCCGACGCGACGCGCCGCGAGCGCAAGGTCTGCGCGATCGGCGTGCGCGTCGCCAAGGGCGTGACGATGCACGGGCTCGCCCTCAACTGCGTCCCCGACCTCTCCCGCTTCGACCGGATCGTCCCCTGCGGCATCGAGGACGCCGACGTGACGTCGCTCACCGCCGAGCTCGGGCGCGAGGTCACGCTCGCCGAGGTCGCGCCGCTGCTCGTCGCCGCGCTGGAGGAATCGCTCGCGCCGCTGCTCGCCGCGACCGCGTCGGGTACCGCCCACCTCGCCGTCCCGCAGGACGCGCTCGCGGGCTAGGCTGGGTATTCCAGGGAATCCTCGCGCGCCGGAGTACGGGTGGGTCGGCGCGCGGTAGGACGTACCCCGAGGACCTGGACCGCATGACCACCACCCCCGCGCGCCCGACGTCGCGCGCCCGCACCACCTCACCCCTCCCTTCGTCACCCCGCCCCGACGCGCCGGCTCGCAGCGGCTACGCGCGCCTGCCGCAGCTCGCGGGGCGCGCATTCCTCCCCGTGGCGTTCCTCGCCCGGCTCCCGTTCTCGATGCTCACCATCGGGACCCTGCTCCTCGTGTCGTCGACGACGTCGTCCGTCGCGCTCGGCGGCCTCGCGTCGGCCGCGACCGCGCTCGGTACCGCCCTCGGCGGCCCGACCCAGGGGGCGCTCGCCGACCGCGTCGGTCAGCGCCGGGTCCTGCTCGTCGCCGTCCCCGTCGCGACGCTCGCCGTGCTCGGCCTCGTGCTCGCAGCCGCCGCGCCCGGCGCGACGGCGGCGGTCCTGGCCGCCGCGGCGGTGACCGGAGCGAGCGCACCGCAGGTCGGTCCGCTCGCGCGCGTGCGCTGGCTCCGGCTCGCCGCCGACGAGCCGCGCACCGTGGAGGCCGCGATGAGCTACGAGAGCACCGCCGACGAGGTGAGCTTCGTCCTCGGGCCCGCGCTCGTCGGGGTGCTCGCGTCGGCCGGCTCGCCCCAGGTCGCGGTCCTCGTCGCGGCGGCCGGCATCGCCGTCTTCGGCATCGCGTTCGCCCTCCACCCGACGGCGCGCGCGACCGGCTCCCGGACGACCACGGGGGCCCTCCCCGACGCCGGGCCGGGCGCCGGCGCGACGGGCGCGGGCGGTGTCCTCGCGCTCGTGCGGCGCGAGGCCGTCGTGCTCGTCGGGATGCTCGCGATGGGTCTCTTGTTCGGCGGGACCCAGGCCGCGCTCACGGCGTTGACCCGCGACACGGGCGTGCCCGGGAGCGCGGGCCTCGTCTACGCCGTGATGGGGGTGGGCTCAGCCGTCACGGCCCTGTCGGTCGTCGCGCTCCCCCGTCGCTGGGGCCTGCGCAGCCGGTGGATCACGTTCGCCGCCGGGCTCGTCGCGGGCACGATCGCGCTGGTCCTCGCAGCCGCGAGCGGCTCGCTGACGGCCGTCGTCGTCGCGGTCGCCGCGACCGGCCTGTTCGTCGGGCCCGTCATGGTCACGGTGTTCACCGTCGCCGGCGAGCGCGCGCCCGCCGGCCGGACGGCGTCGGCCATGACGCTCGTGGCGAGCGCGAACGTCGTCGGCGTCGCGATCGGCGCGTCGGGGGGCGGCGCGCTCGCCGACGCCGTCTCGACGACGACCGCCTTCTCGCTGCCCGTCGTCGCGGCGGTCCTGCTCGTCGTGACCGGGGTGTCGTTGACGTCACGTCCACAGGGTGAGCGACGCGCGGGAGACGACGAGCGCGAGCGCGTAGTCTGACCGGAGTCCGGCGTCGTACCAGGGCACGCGCACCCGAACGGTGCGCCGCCCGCCTGCCTGCTCGGCGCGACGTCGGCGCTCACTCGCCACGACGACCGGGAGACACCCGTGACGATCGCACCTGAAGGACGGCGCATGCTGCGGGTCGAGGCCCGCAACGCCGCGACGCCGATCGAGAAGAAGCCCGAGTGGATCAAGACCCGCGCGACGATGGGTCCTGAGTACTCCGAGCTCAAGGGCCTCGTGAAGCGCGAGGGCCTGCACACGGTCTGCGAGGAGGCGGGCTGTCCCAACATCTTCGAGTGCTGGGAGGACCGCGAGGCGACGTTCCTCATCGGCGGCGACCAGTGCACGCGGCGCTGCGACTTCTGCCAGATCGACACGGGCAAGCCGGCCGACTTCGACGCCGACGAGCCGCGTCGCGTCGCGGAGTCCGTCCAGGCGATGGGCCTGCGCTACTCGACGATCACGGGTGTCGCGCGTGACGACCTGCCCGACGGCGGCGCCTGGCTCTACGCGGAGACCGTCCGCCAGATCCACCAGCTCAACCCGGGCACGGGCGTCGAGCTGCTCATCCCCGACTTCAACGCGATCCCCGAGCTGCTCGACGAGGTGAACGCGTCGCGTCCCGAGGTGCTCGCGCACAACCTCGAGACCGTGCCGCGCATCTTCAAGCAGATCCGCCCCGGCTTCCGCTACGAGCGCTCGCTGTCCGTGCTCACCCGGGCGCGCGAGGCCGGCCTGGTGACCAAGTCGAACATCATCCTCGGCATGGGCGAGACGATCGACGAGGCCAAGGAGGCGCTGCAGGACCTGCACGACGCCGGCTGCGACCTCGTGACGATCACGCAGTACCTGCGCCCGTCGCTGCGCCACCACCCCGTGGACCGGTGGGTCAAGCCCGAGGAGTTCGTCGAGCTGTCGGACGCCGCGGAGGAGATCGGCTTCCTCGGGGTCATGTCCGGCCCGCTCGTGCGGTCGTCGTACCGCGCGGGTCGCCTGTGGGGCCAGGCCATGACGCGCCGCGGCATGGAGATCCCCCCGGCGCTCGCGCACCTCGCCGAGCCGACGACGTCCCGCCAGGAGGCCGCGAGCCTGCTGGCCCGCGCACCCCACTAGACTGACCCGCATGGCCCGCAAGAACTCGGACAGCACCGGCGCGCCCGCCGCCGGCGAGCAGGTCGCGAAGCAGAAGAAGCCCAAGAAGCAGCGCTGGTACCACCAGGTGTGGGCCGCGTACCAGATGACGCGCAAGCAGGACCCCGCGGTCACGTGGGTCATGCTCGGCGTGTTCGTCGGCATCCTCGCCGTCGCGCTGGGCATCGGCCTGTGGTGGGGCCAGTGGGTCTACACCCTGATCGTCGGCATCCCGTTCGCGGCGCTGGGCGCGATGTTCGTGCTCACGCGTCGCGCCGAGCGCGCCGCCTACCAGCAGATCGAGGGCCAGCCCGGCGCGGCCCGCGCCGCGCTCGGGACGATCCGCCGCGGCTGGACGTTCGACGAGGAGCCCGTCGCGATCGACCCGCGCACGCAGGACCTGGTGTTCCGCGGCGTCGGCCGGGCCGGCGTCGTGCTGGTGAGCGAGGGCCCGGCGCACCGCGCGAAGCGTCAGCTCGACGCCGAGCGCAAGCGCGTCGCGCGCGTGCTGCCGAACGTGCCGATCACGACGATCCAGGTCGGCGACGAGGAGGGCCAGGTCGCGCTCCCCAAGCTTCCCCGCGCGGTGCAGAAGCTCAAGCCGTCGCTCACCAAGCCGGAGACGGCCGAGGTGTCCAAGCGGCTGCGCGCCCTCGGCGTCTCGCGCCTGCCGATCCCCAAGGGCATCGACCCGACGCGTGCGCGCCCGGACCGCAAGGGCCTCAAGGGTCGCTGACCCCGACCTACTCCTGCTGCACGACGACGCCCGGCCGGGCGAGGATCGCTCCTCACCGGCCGGGCGTCGTCGTCCGGAGGACTCTGCGGCGGGACGCTGGTCGCGGACCAGCCGTGGTCGGACCAGCCTCAGGTGCGGACCAGGACGGTGCCGGCCGCACGGTCGTGGAGCCCGCGCCCGTCCGCGTCCCACACGACGGCGGGGATGACGAGGCACAGCAGCACCGTGCGCAGCAGACCGCGGCCGATGCCGACCATCCGCGCGGGCTCGGCCAGGCGGCGGACCCGCATCCCCATGACCCGGTGCCCGACCGTGAAGCCCAGCGTGCTCACGAGCAGGACGTTCTCGATCGCGAAGACCAGCGGCTGGGACCAGACCGGCAGCGCGGAGATGCCCTCGAAGAAGCCCGGCGCGGCAGGCCGGAAGAAGAGGAACGCGACGAGCGTCGCGAGCACCCAGTCGATGACGAGCGCCACGACGCGCCGTCCCAGGGTCGCGAGCGAACCCGGTCCGTCCGGCGGCAGACCGAGCCGCGCGCCGCGACCGTCCTGCTGACCGCCCGGAGTGCCCTCGAGCCACGAACCCATGTCCTCGCGTGAAACCACGGGACCAGGGTACGTGTCGTTAGGTGGACGGCCTCGACGGTTCGGGCGCGCGCGGCGGTATCGTGCCGAACGGCACACCGCCCGCCGGCGGCTGCCGCGTGCCCTCGTGTAGCACGAACGTCACACGGGGACGCGGGACGTAACACGACCGAAACAATGGGTACACGGCGGGGAAACCGCCTCGGCCTAGGTTCGTGGGCGCCACGTCAGCGGCAGGTTCGCCGCGCAGCCCGACGGCACCACCCGATCAAGGAGCAACGGATGTTCAACAACGCGGAGGAGGCAATCGCCTTCACGCGGAACGAGGGCGTCGAGTTCGTCGACGTCCGGTTCTGCGACCTGCCCGGCATCATGCAGCACTTCAACATCCCCGTCTCGCAGTTCGACGAGAAGGCGTTCGAGGACGGCCTGATGTTCGACGGGTCGTCGATCCGCGGCTTCCAGGCGATCCACGAGTCGGACATGAAGCTCGTGCCGGACGTCAAGACCGCGTTCGTGGACCCGTTCCGCAAGCGCAAGACGCTGGTCGTGAACTTCTCGATCGTCGACCCGTTCACGGGTGAGCCGTACTCGCGCGACCCGCGCAACATCGCGGCCAAGGCCGAGGCGTACCTGCGCTCCACCGGCATCGCCGACACCGCGTTCTTCGCGCCCGAGGCCGAGTTCTACCTCTTCGACGAGGCCCGCTTCGCGACGAACCAGCACTCGAGCTTCTACTACCTCGACTCGATCGAGGCCGCGTGGAACACGGGCCGCGAGGAGGAGGGTGGCAACCTCGCGTACAAGACGCGCTACAAGGGCGGCTACTTCCCCGTCTCCCCGTCCGACCGCTTCGCGGACCTCCGCGACGACATGTGCGCGACGCTGGAGCAGGTCGGCCTCGAGGTCGAGCGTGCGCACCACGAGGTGGGCACCGCGGGCCAGCAGGAGATCAACTACCGCTTCAACACGCTGCTGCACGCGGCCGACGACCTGATGAAGTTCAAGTACGTCATCCGCAACGAGGCGTTCGAGGCCGGCAAGTCCGTCACGTTCATGCCGAAGCCGATCTTCGGCGACAACGGCTCGGGCATGCACTCGCACCAGTCCCTCTGGAAGGACGGCAAGCCGCTGTTCTTCGACGAGAAGGGCTACGGCGGTCTCTCCGACCTCGCGCGCTGGTACATCGGCGGCCTGCTCAAGCACGCCCCGTCGCTGCTCGCGTTCACGAACCCGTCGGTGAACTCCTACCACCGCCTGGTCCCGGGCTACGAGGCCCCGGTCAACCTGGTCTACTCGGCCCGCAACCGCTCCGCGTGCATCCGCATCCCGGTGACCGGCTCGTCCGCCGCCGCGAAGCGCGTCGAGTTCCGCGTGCCGGACCCGTCGGCCAACCCGTACCTCGCGTTCGCCGCGCAGCTCCTCGCCGGCATCGACGGCATCAAGAACCGCATCGAGCCGCCGGAGCCGATCGACAAGGACCTCTACGAGCTGCCGCCCGAGGAGCACGCGCAGATCCAGCAGGTCCCCGGCTCGCTCGCCGAGGCGCTCGACAACCTCGAGGCCGACCACGAGTTCCTCACGCAGGGCGACGTGTTCACGCCGGACCTCATCCAGACGTGGATCGACTACAAGCGCACCAACGAGATCGACCCGATCCGCCTGCGCCCGCACCCCCACGAGTTCGAGCTCTACTACGACATCTGATCGGTCACGCCGACAGGTCTCACGGCGGCCCGCCACCCTCCCGGTGGTGGGCCGCCGTCGTCTCTCTCGCCGATTCTGCTGATCCCTTGCCCCGACCGTGAACCACTCGCTAGGTTTGTGAGCGGCGGTAACGATGCCGCCACGAGAGCAGGGGGATTCATGAGCACACGCTTCCGGCGCGCCCTCACGGCCGTCGCGTCCGCGCTGGTGTCGACCGTCGTGGCGGCGTCGCTCGCCACTCCGGCGAGTGCGACCGTGACCACCGCGAGCGCCGCCGCGTGCGCCGCAACGTGGTCGGCCACGACGGCGTACTCGGGCGGCCAGACGGCGTCGCACCACGGGCGGAACTGGGCGGCCCGCTGGTGGACCCAGCGAGAGACGCCCGGCTCGACGAGCGTCTGGGTGGACGCGGGCCAGTGCGACGGGGGCGGGGACGACTTCGTCGTGAGCCGTGCGGAGTTCGACGCGATCTTCCCGAACCGGCACCCGTTCTACACGTACGACGGGTTCGTCGACGCGCTGGGTGCCTACCCGGCGTTCGCGAGCACGGGCACGCCCGAGACGCGGACGCGCGAGGTCGCCGCGTTCCTCACCCACGCGGACTTCGAGTCGGTCGGGCTGCGGTACGTGAAGGAGATCAACGAGGCCAACTACTGGATCAAGTGTGACGACTCCCAGCCGTTCGGCTGCCCCGCCGGCCGGACGGCGTACTACGGTCGCGGGCCCATCATGTTCAGCTGGAACTTCAACTACAAGGCCGCGGGTGACGCGCTCGGGATCGACCTGCTGAACGACCCGTGGCTCGTCGAGGAGGACCCGTCCGTCGCCTGGCAGACGGCGCTCTGGTACTGGAACACGCAGAACGGGCCCGGGGTGATGACGTCGCACCAGGCGATGGTCTCGGGCGCCGGGTTCGGCCAGACGATCAACTCGCTCAACGGTGCGCTCGAGTGCGACGGCGGCAACCCGACGTCCGTGCAGTCGCGGGTGGACCGGTACGTGCGCATCACCGAGGTCCTGGGCGTGGCCCCGGGCTCGGGCCTGTACTGCTGACCGGGCTGTCCCGCGTGCAGCGAGGCGGGTGCGGTGCGCGCAGGGGGCGCACCGCACCCGCCTGTCAGCCTGCGGCACGAACCGCGGCGGTCTCCGTCGCGGCGGCGGGCACGTGGGCCGTCGGCAGCCCGGAGCCCGGGCGGAACCCGGCGTACTGCTCGGCCGCGGCCCGGGCGCACTCGTCCTGGTAGACGGGCCCTCCGCCGAGGTACACCGCCATCTCCGCGCGCTTGCCGGGGACGTTGCCGCCGACGAACCAGGCCCCGGCCTTCCTGCCCTCCTCGTACATGACGGTGGCCCGCCCCGCGCGCTCGGTCTCCTCGTACCACCACTCCTCGGCCTCACGCGTCGCCTCGAGCTGCGCGACGCGGTTCTCCCGCGCGTACGCGATTGCGCGCTGGAGCCACTGCGCACCGCGCTGGACCGGCACCGTGAGGTTGGACAGCGGCGTCTGCGGGCCGAGCGACAGGAAGAAGTTGGGGAACCCGTGGACGGAGATCCCCAGGTAGGTCCGCAAGCCGTCCCGCTCCCACCGCTCGCGCAGCGTGATGCCCTCGCGCCCGACGACGTCGAACGCGGTGAGCGCCCCGGTCATGGCGTCGAACCCGGTCGCGAGCACGAGCACGTCGAGCTCGTGCTCGACCTCCTCCGCACCGTCCACAGAGCCGCCCACGACGACGCCGCGGGGCGTCACCCGCGTGATCGGGGTCGCGAGGACGTCGACGAGCTCGACGTTCTCCCGGTTGTACGCGGCGTAGTAGCCGTGCCCGGTGGGCGGGCGCTTGCCCATGAACGTGTAGGTGGACGGGCTGAGCGCCTCGGCCGTCCGCGGGTCGGTGACGATCTCCCGGATCTTGCCGCGGAGGAACTCGGACGCGAGCGCGCTCGCCTCGGGGCTCGAGACGAGGTCGGTGAAGCACTCGTTGGCGAAGCGGAAACCGCCCGCCTCCCAGCGCGACTCGAACACCCGGCGGCGCTCGTCGTCGTCCACCTCGAGCGCGGACCGCGTCGGGATCTCCATCGGCACACCGAAGGGGTGCTGGGCCGCGCGCTCGAAGACGGCGTCGTAGTCCGCACGCAGCGCGGCGAGCTCCTCCGGGGTGACCGCGGGGCTGGTCGTCTCCAGGACGTAGTTCGGGGTGCGCTGGAAGACGGTGACGTGGGCTGCCTGGGCGGCGAGCTCGGGAAGCATCTGGATCCCCGAGGCGCCGACGCCGACCAGTCCGACGCGCTTGCCGGACAGGTCCACACCCTCGTGCGGCCACCTCGCCGAGTGGTACGCCGGCCCGGCGAAGGTGTCCAGATCGGGGAGGTCCGGGTACAGGGGGCGCGAGAGCAGGCCCGTCGCCGAGACGAGGTAGGTAGCGCGCAGCGTCGAGCCGTCGGCGAGCGTGAGGGTCCACAGATTCGTGGCGTCCGAGTGCTCGGCGCGCTCGACGGTCGCGCCCAGCCGGATGTCGCGCCGCAGGTCGAGCCGGTCGGCGACGAACTCGAGGTAGGCACGGATCTCCTCGCCCCGGGGGTACCGCTCGCTCCAGTCCCACTCGTCCCGCACCTCGCGGGAGAACGAGAACGCGTACGCGAGGTACTCCGAGTCGGTGCGCACGCCCGGGTACCGGTTGGCCCACCACGTCCCGCCGACTCCCCCGGCGCCGTCGACCACGAGGACGGAGAGCCCGACCTCCCGGAGATGGTGGAGCATCGCCAGCCCCGAGAAGCCCGCCCCGATCACGATCGCGTCGTAGGTCCCGCCGCCGCTCGCCACATCGTTCATGCACCGCTCCCCTGTCTCAGGTCCGTCCGGACGCCGCAGGGGCGGACGGCCCGTGCGACGCGGTATACCGTCCCACGCACAGGGGCTTCCTGCCACGGCGGGCAGGCGCTCCCGCGGGGCCGGTCAGAACGGCCAGACGAGCGGGACGTAGAGGACGGCCGCGGCGAGGAACACCACCGCGAGGGGCAGGCCGAGGCGCCAGTAGTCGCCGAACCGGTAGCCGCCCGGCTGGAGGACCATGAGGTTGACCGGCGTGGCGATCGGGGTGAGGAACGCCGCGGCGCCCGCGACCGTCAGCGCCATCATGAACGGCTGCACGCTCACCCCGAGCGTCTGCGCGAACGACACCGCGACCGGGGCCATCACGAGGACCGTCGCGACGTTCGAGATGAACTGGCCGAGCACGAGCGTGAGCACGCACACGACGAGGAGCGCGAGGTACGGGGAGCCGCCGCCCGTGACCCTGAGCACGACGTCCGCGATCGCGTCGGCCGCACCGGAGGAGACGAACGCCGCGGACAGCGGGATGAGGGCCGCGATGAGCACGACGGTGTCCCACGAGATCGCGCGGAACGACTGCGGCACGGTGACGACGCGCAGCAGCACGAGGGCGCCCGCCGCGAGCAGACCCGCGATGACGGGCGGCACCACCCCGGTCGCGAGCAGCACGATCGTCGCGACCAGCACCCCGAGGCAGCGCCGCCAACCGCGCCCGAGCGGGACGCCGCGCTGGAGGCTCTTCGAGGAGTCGACGGCGATGACGTCGGGCGACTGCGTGTAGCGGTGGAGCGCGTCCCAGGGCCCGCGCACGAGCACGGCGTCGCCGGGCTGGAGGATCATCGGGCCGGACGGGGCCTCGGTGTCCGGCCCGGTCGAGCTGCCGTCGCCACGGCGGATGGCGAGCACGACCAGGCCTTCGTCCCGGGTCGTCATGCCGGGGCTCACCCAGCGCCCCACGAGCGTCGAGCGTGGCGCGATGAGCACCTCGACGACCCCGGTGCCGCCCGTGAACAGGCGCCCGGTGTCGAGCTCGGCGGGGTAGCTCTCGCGCCACGAGCGCACCCGCTCGCGCGGGTCGGTGGCCGTGTCGGCGAGGTGCTCGGGGACGCGCTCCGGCAGCAGCCGGTCGCCGAGCGTCACGACGAGCACGGCCGTGGCGAGGACGAGCGGGATCCCCACCAGCGCGAACTCGAAGTAGCCGAACTCCTGACCACCCGCCTCCGCGGCCGCCTCGGAGACGATGATGTTCACGGGCGTCCCGGTCAGCGTGAGGAGCGAGCCGGCGCCCGCGGCGAACGCGAGCGGGATGAGCATGCGCGAGGGTACGATGCCGGCCCGCGCGGCCGCCACGACCGCGACCGGGAGGAGCGCCGCGACGGCGCCGTTGATGCTGATGACGGCCGCGAGCAGGGCGGCGACCCCGACCATCAGCGCGAGCAGCCCGGCGCGGCCGAGGGACGCGCGCCGCTCGAGCCACTGCCCGATCCACGCGGTGATCCCGGTGGAGTCCAGCGCGTCGCTGAGCACGAACAGGGTCGCGATGAACAGCACGATCGGGTCGCTGAACCCGCCCAGCGCCTCGTCGAGCGTGAGCACCCCGGTCGCCCACAGGGAGACGGGCACGAAGAGCGCGACGACCACGAGCGGCAGCCGGTTGGTCATGAAGCCCACGACCGCCAGCGCCAAGATGACGAAGGTCGCGACCAGCGGATCGATCATGGGCACCCCCTGGGACGTCAGGATGCCACACGTCGCCCTGTCCGGGAGGTCGGCGGAATAGGGGGCGCGCCGGTGCGTTGTCGATGACCATGACGACTCTCGGGATCATCGGCGCAGGCAACATCGGCTCACAGGTCGCACGGGCGGCCATCGCCCACGGCTACGACGTGGTCATCGCGAACTCGCGGGACCCCCGGACGCTGGACGACCTCGTCGCCGAGCTCGGCCCTCGGGCGCGGGCGGCGACGGCGGAGGAGGCGGCGCGGGACGCGGACGTCGCGCTCGTCGCGGTGCCCTTCGGGGCGTACCGCGACGTCCCCGTCGAGCCGCTCGACGGCAAGATCGTCCTCGACGCGAACAACTACTACTGGGAGCGCGACGGGCACGTCGAGGCGCTCGACCGGGGCGAGGCCACGTCGTCAGGCCTGCTCCAGGAGCACCTGGCCGGGTCGAAGGTGGCCAAGGCGTTCAACCACATCCGGTCGACGGACATCACGACCGACGGGACCCCCGCGGGCACCCCCGGACGCCGCGCGCTCGCGACCGCGAGCGACTTCCCCGAGGCCGCCGCGTGGGTCGTGCGGTTCTACGACGAGCTCGGGTTCGACGCCGTCGACACGAGCCCGCTCGCGGAGTCGTGGCGCGTCGAGCGCGACCGCCCGGCGTACGTCGCGCGCCAGGACGCCGGCGAGCTGCGTCAGAACCTCGCCCGCGCGCCCCGCACGATCTGACCCGGTCCCGGGGCGGGCGCGTCAGGCGTGCTCGCCCCGGGCCACGAGGCCCGCGCCCACGATCAGCAGCACGAGGAGCGCGAGCACGAGGCCGAGGAGCGCGAACGCGCGGGCCGGTCGGAGCGGGCCCTCCACGAGGCGCGCGGAGCGCCGACAGCCGACGCCGGCCAGGCCCCACAGGGCCGCAGCCCCCAGGGGCTCGGGGCGCTGCCACACGACGGTCAGCACCACCGCGAACGCGGCGAGCGCCCAGGCGATCCACCCCGCCCAGCGCATGCGCGCGCCGTAGAACGACCCGGCGTCCCGACGGCTGCGCCCCGGCGCCGCGCGGCGGTCGCCCGCATCACCGAGCACGCGCGGCTCGCGTCGCTCGAGCAGTCCCGGGACGGGTGGCTCGTCGCGCCGGACCACGGTCAGTCCTCGCCGTAGAAGACGCGCTCCATGACGGTCCGGGCGCGGCGCGCGGTGCGCAGGAAGTGCTCCTCGAGCTCGGCGCCCGTGTCGACGTCCGGGAGGTCGAGCACGCGCGCGAGACCGTTGAGCGCGAACCGGTCGTGCGGCAGCACGTCGACGGTCGTCCCGGTCGTCCGGCCCGACCACAGCACGAGCGCACTCCGCAGCCGGGACGCGAGGTGCCACGCCTCGCCGAGCACCGCGGCGTCGTCCGCGTCGACGAGACCCGCGGCCACGGCGGCCTCGAGCGCGTCCACGGTCGACGTCGTCCGCAGCCCGGCCACGTCGCGGGCGTGCTGGAGCTGGAGGAGCTGGACGGTCCACTCGACGTCGGACACTCCCCCGCGGCCGAGCTTGAGGTGGCGCGACGCCTCGACGCCGCGCGGGAGCCGCTCGGACTCGACGCGCGCCTTGATGCGCCGCACCTCGCGCACCTCCGCGAGGTCGAGCCCGCCCTGCGGGTAGCGCCGGCCGTCGACGACGCGGGTGAACGCCTCGCCGAGACCGTCGAGGTCGCCCGCGACCGGGCGCGCGCGCAGGAGCGCCTGCGCCTCCCAGACGCTCGACCACCGCTCGTAGTACTCGGTGTACGACGCGAGCGAGCGCACGAGCGGGCCGTTGCGCCCCTCGGGCCGCAGGTCGGCGTCGACCGGGAGCGCGGGCTCCGGGCCGACGGCGGACAGGAGCTGGCGCAGCCGGGTCGCCACCGCGAGCGCGTACGCCTGGGCGTCGGCGCCCTCGGTGCCCGGCGCCGGGTCGTGCACGAACATCACGTCGGCGTCCGAGCCGTAGCCCATCTCGCGCCCGCCGAGGCGACCCATCGCGACGACGAGGAGGCGCGCGGGGGCGGATCCGGGGTCCTGGGCGTCGTACCCGAGCTCGCCGCGTGCGACGAACTCCGCGATCCGGAGCGCGCCCGCGAGCACGACGTCCGCGGCGTCGGAGATGCTCCGGGCCGCGTCGACCGCGTCGACGACGCCCAGCAGCTCGGCGGCACCGGTGCGCGCGAGCTCACGGCGGCGCACCGCGCGCAGGCTCACGGTCGCGGGCTCGACCTCGTCGGCGCGCGTGAGGATGGCGTCGGTCTCGGCCGTGAGCCGTTCGATCCCGCGCGGCGCGAGGTCGGCGTCTGCCGCGAGCCAGCGGACCGACTCGGGCGACCGGCCGAGCGCGTCGGCCATGTAGCGCGAGTTCGAGAGCAGGTGCGCGAGCCGCTGCGCCGCGGAGCCGGAGTCGCGCAGCAGCTTGAGGTACCAGTGCGTCGCGCCGAGCGTCTCGGAGAGGGTTCGGAACGCGAGCAGGCCCGCGTCGGGGTCGGCGCCCTCGGCGAACCAGCCGAGCATGACGGGCAGGAGCTGGCGCTGGATCGCCGCGCGCCGGCTCACGCCCTCGGTGAGCGCGGTGACGTGGCGCATCGCGCCCGCGGGGTCGCGGTAGCCGATCGCCGCGAAGCGGGCCTTCGCCGCCTCCGGCGCGAGGCTCACCTCGTCCGGGGAGAGCTGCGCGACGGCGGGCAGGAGCGGGCGGTAGAAGATCTCCTCGTGCAGGCCGCGCACCTCGCGGCGCGTCGCCCGCCACCGCTCGGTGAGCCCGTCGGCGCCCTCGGCGCGCATCCCGAGCGACCGCGCAAGACGGCGCAGCTCGTCCTCGGCGGTCGGCACGAGGTGGGTGCGCCGGAGCCGGAAGAGCTGGATGCGGTGCTCGAGCGACCGCAGGAACCGGTAGCAGACCCCGAGCCGGGCCGCGTGCTCGCGGCCCACGTACCCGGCCGCGGCGAGCTCGGCGAGCGCCGTGAGCGTCCCGCGGCTGCGGATCGACTCGTCCGCGCGCCCGTGCACGAGCTGGAGGAGCTGGACGGTGAACTCGACGTCGCGCAGGCCGCCCTTGCCGAGCTTGAGCTGGCGGTCGGCCTCCGCCGCGGGCACGTGGTCCTCGACGCGCCGACGCATCGCCTGCGAGTCCTCGACGAAGTTCTCGCGGCCCGCCGCGGACCACACGAACGGGGCGATCGCCTCCTCGTACGCGCGGCCCAGGTCCCGGTCCCCGGCGACCGTGCGCGCCTTGAGGAGCGCCTGGAACTCCCAGGTCTTGGCCCAGCGCTCGTAGTACGCGACGTGGCTCGCGAGGGTGCGCACGAGCGGGCCCTGCTTGCCCTCGGGGCGCAGCGCGGCATCGACCTGCCACAGCGCGGGCTCCCCCGACGTGCCCCAGCACACGCGCGCCAGGCCGGTCGCGAGCCGCGCACCCACGCTGGTCGCGTACGCCTCGTCGTACGCCTCGGCGTACGCCTCGACGGGCTCCACGACGTAGATGACGTCGACGTCGGAGATGTAGTTGAGCTCGCGCGCTCCGCACTTGCCCATCCCGATGACGGCGAGCCGCACGCCCGCGCCGTGGTCGTCGAGCTCGGCGCGGGCGATCGCGAGGGCGCCCTCGAGCGCGGCGGCAGCGAGGTCAGCGAGCGCCGCCCCGACAGCGGGCATGCGGGTCAGGGGGTCGGTCACCGTGAGGTCGGTCGCGGCGATGCGCAGGATCCGCTCGCGGTAGGCGCGGCGCAGCGCGTCCACGCGCTCCGGCCCGGCCTGGTCGGCGACCGGCACGGCGGCCTCGGGGTCGGCGCCGACGGCGCGCAGCAGCTCGGCCCGGACGGCGCGCACGTCGACGCCGGTCCCCGGGGTCGGGTCGGCGACGACGTCGAGCAGCGCGGGCCGGCGCACGACGTCGTCACCGAGCGCGACCGAGGCGCCGAGCACCGCCAGCAGGCGGTCGCGCGCCTCGCCGGGCCGCAGGGCGCGCCGCGCGACGTCCGCGAGCGGGCCGCGCGCCTCGACGTCGGGGCGCAGCGCGCCCGCGAGCCGCACGACCTGGAGCAGCGCGAGGTCGGGGTCGGCCGCCGCCCCGAAGGCGGCGAGGAGCTCGTCGTCGACGACGGACGCCGGCTCCACGCCCTCCGGAGCGTCCGCTCCCGGGCCCCGCCCGCCGTCGAGCAGGAGCGCGAGGTCCGGGTCCGCGAGCAGGCTCGCCGAGCGCGAGATGTCGGCGAAGCCGACGCGCGCGAGCCGACCGGTGAGCGTCGGCCGGCGGGAGCCGCCGGACCGACCGGACGTCGTCGTGGGCCCGCTCACAGGACCTGGAGGAACCGCTTCAGCTCGAACGGCGTGACCTGCGCGCGGTAGCCGTCCCACTCCTGGCGCTTGTTGCGCAGCACGAAGTCGAAGACGTGCTCGCCGAGGGTCTCGGCCACGAGCTCCGACTTCTCCATGACCGCGATCGCCTCGTCGAGCGACTGCGGGAGCGGCTTGATGCCCAGGGCTCGACGCTCGGCGTCGGTGAGCTCCCAGACGTCGTCCTCGGTGGCCTCGGGGAGCTCGTAGCCCTCCTCGATGCCCTTGAGGCCCGCGGCGAGCATGACGGCGAACGCGAGGTACGGGTTCGTGGCCGAGTCGAGCGCGCGGTACTCGACGCGGCTCGAGTTGCCCTTGCCCGGCTTGTACATCGGCACGCGCACGAGCGCCGAGCGGTTGTTGTGGCCCCAGCACACGTAGCTCGGCGCCTCGGCGCCGCCCCACAGGCGCTTGTACGAGTTCACGTACTGGTTGGTGATCGCCGTGATCTCCGCGGCGTGCACCAGCAGTCCCGCGATGAACTGGCGCGCCGTCTTGGACAGCTCGAACTGGGCACCCGGCTCGTGGAACGCGTTGCGGTCGCCCTCGAAGAGCGACAGGTGCGTGTGCATGCCCGAGCCCGGCTGGTCGGCCATCGGCTTGGGCATGAACGAGGCGAACACGCCCTGCTCCAGCGCGACCTCCTTGACGACCGTGCGGAACGTCATGAGGTTGTCGGCCGTGGTCAGCGCATCCGCGTAGCGCAGGTCGATCTCGTTCTGGCCCGGTCCCGCCTCGTGGTGGGAGAACTCGACCGAGATGCCCATGGACTCGAGCATCGTGATCGCGGCGCGGCGGAAGTCGTGCGTCGATCCCCGGGCGAGGTGGTCGAAGTACCCGCCCTGGTCGACGGGCACGAGGCCGTGCTCGGCGTCGGCGGGCTGGTTGAACAGGTAGAACTCGACCTCGGGGTGCGTGTAGAACGTGAACCCCTTGTCGCTCGCCTTGGCGAGGGCGCGCTTGAGCACGTTGCGGCTGTCCGCGAGGGACGGCTCGCCGTCGGGCGTGAGGATGTCGCAGAACATGCGCGCGGTGCCGTGCCGCTCGCCGCGCCACGGGAGCACCTGGAACGTGGTCGGGTCCGGCTTGGCGATCATGTCGGCCTCGTACACGCGCGTGAGGCCCTCGATCGAGCTGCCGTCGAACCCGATGCCCTCGGCGAACGCCGACTCGAGCTCCGCCGGCGCGATCGCCACCGACTTGAGCATGCCGAGCACGTCGGTGAACCAGAGCCGGATGAAGCGGATGTCGCGCTCCTCGACCGTGCGGAGCACGAACTCCTGCTGCCTGTCCATGCGGTACATCCTGCCTGATCCGTGTGACGAACGGGTGACACGGCCGTGTGGCGGACGTCGCGCGTCGGGACGGCCCCCTGGAACGGCCGCGCGGCCCCGCTCGTCTAGGCTGGCGGCATGGCTGATCTGCGCGTCGCGCTGGCACAGGTCGACACGTGCGTGGGGGACCTCGACGGCAACGCCGCCCTCGTCCTCGAGCGCACCCGGGAGGCGGCGACGGCGGGCGCGCAGCTCGTCGCGTTCCCGGAGATGACCCTCACCGGCTACCCGATCGAGGACCTCGCCCTGCGCGCGTCGTTCCGCCGCGCGGCGTGGGACGCCGCCGCGGACATCGCGGCGCGCCTCGCCGCCGACGGCCTGGGCGGGATCACCGTGGTGCTCGGCACCGTCGGGACCTCCGGATCCCCGCGCGGCGCGGGCGCGGCGGAGCGCGAGGCCTCGGGCTCGCCCGCGGACCTGCCGACGAACCGCGCGGTCGTGCTGCGCGACGGCGTCGTGCAGGCCGCGTACGACAAGCACCACCTGCCCAATTACGGCGTGTTCGACGAGTTCCGCATCTTCGCGCCGGGCGAGACCACGACCGTCGTCGAGGTCGAGGGCCGCCGGGTCGGTATCGCGATCTGCGAGGACATCTGGCAGGACGGCGGCCCGGTCGCCGAGATGGCGACGCTCGACGAGGCGGGGAACGGGCTCGACCTGCTGCTCGTGCTCAACGGCTCCCCGTACGAGGAGGGCAAGGGCCACGTGCGCACCGACCTCGCGGCGCGCCGCGCGCGCGAGGTGAGCGCCCCGGTCGCGTACGTGAACCTCGTGGGCGGGCAGGACGACCTCGTGTTCGACGGCGGCTCGTTCGTCACCGACGCCGCGGGCGCCGTCGTCGCGACCTCGCCGCAGTTCGTCGAGGACCTGCTCGTGTGGGAGCTGCCGTCCGACGGCGCCCCCCGCGGGCCGCGCGCCCCCGAGCTGCACCCCGACGAGGAGGTGTACCGGGCCTGCGTCACCGGCCTGGCCGGCTACGTCCGCAAGAACGGCTTCCGCTCCGTCCTCCTCGGCGTCTCGGGCGGGATCGACTCCGCCCTCACCGCGGCGATCGCCGCCGACGCGATCGGCGGCGAGAACGTCGTGGGCGTCTCGATGCCGTCGCAGTACTCGTCCGACCACAGCAAGGACGACGCCGCGGACCTCGCCAAGCGGCTCGGCGCCGACTACCGCGTCCAGCCCATCGCGCCGATGGTCGAGGCGTTCCAGGGCGAGCTCGCGCTCGAGGGCGTCGCGGAGGAGAACCTCCAGGCGCGGGTGCGCGGCGTGATTCTCATGGCGATCTCCAACCGCGAGGGCCACCTCGTCATCGCTCCCGGCAACAAGTCCGAGCTCTCGACCGGGTACGCGACGATCTACGACGCCGGCAGCATCGGCGGCTTCGCCCCCCTCAAGGACGTCGACAAGTCGCGCGTCTGGCAGCTCGCGCGCTGGCGCAACAACCAGGCGGTCGACCGGGGCGAGATCCCGCCGATCCCCGAGTCGTCCATCACCAAGCCGCCGTCGGCGGAGCTGCGCCCGGGCCAGACCGACCAGGACTCGCTGCCGCCCTACGACCTCCTCGACGAGGTGCTCGACGCCTACATCGAGCACGCCGAGGGCCGCGCCGAGCTGCTCGCTCGCGGGTTCGACCCCGAGGTCGTCGACAAGGTGGTCACCCTCGTCGACCGCGCCGAGTGGAAGCGCCGGCAGTACCCGCCGGGCCCCAAGGTCACCGCCCTCGCGTTCGGCCGCGACCGCCGCCTGCCCATCACCAACCGCTGGCGCGAGCCGATCGACTGACGGCGCCGGCCACCCCGCGCGCCGTCCGCCCCGTACCCCGCACCCAGAAAGGCCGTCATGTCTGCTCACACCGCCCCCGAGCCCGCCACGACCGGGGGCACGGGACCGCGCCGCGTCCGCGTGCACCACCTCGCCGAGGCGAAGGCGCGCGGCGAGAAGATCACGATGCTCACGGCGTACGACGCGGTGACCGCGCGCATCTTCGACGACGCCGGGATCGACATGCTGCTGGTCGGCGACTCGATCGGCAACACGATGCACGGGCACGCGACGACCCTGCCCGTCACGGTCGACGACCTGATCCCCCCGGCCCGCGCCGTCGCACGCGCCGCGCGCCGCGCGTTCACGGTCGTCGACCTGCCGTTCGGCTCGTACGAGGCGAACGCGGAGCAGGCGCTCGCCACGGGCGTGCGGTTCCTCAAGGAGACCGGCGTGAACGCCGTCAAGCTCGAGGGCGGGCGCCGCATCGCCGCGCAGATCCGCGCGCTCACCGACGCCGGCATCCCCGTGGTGGGCCACCTCGGCTTCACGCCCCAGTCCGAGAACGCGCTCGGCGGGCCTCGCGTCCAGGGCCGGGGCGACGACGCGGCGGAGCGCCTCAGCGAGGACGCCCTCGCCGTGGCCGAGGCGGGCGCCGTCGCCGTCGTTCTCGAGATGGTGCCGGTCGAGGTCGCGGCGCGGATCACCGAGATCCTGCGCATCCCCACGATCGGGATCGGCGCGGGCGCCGCGTGCGACGGCCAGGTGCTCGTCTGGACGGACATGGCCGGCATGACCGACTGGTCACCCCGCTTCGCCAAGCGGTACGCCGAGATCGGCGCCGCGCTCGGCCAGGCGGCCGCCGACTACGCCGCCGACGTGCGGGGCGGAACCTTCCCCGACGACGCGCACAGCTTCGCGCGCTGACCTCCGGGCCCGCCACGGGGCGGCGGGACGGCGGCGACACGGCAGCGCTCAGCCGACGTCCGCGCCGCCGTCGGCCACCCACGCCGTGAGGCCCGCAGCGAGGGCGTCGGCGTAGCGCTGGCGCCCCTCCTCGGACTCCATGACCGCAGCCTCGTCGGGGTTGCGCATCTCCCCCAGCTCGAGCATGACCGCGGGTCGCTCGGCGTGGTTGAGGGTCGCGAGGTCGGCGCGCCGCTGGATCGGGCCGTCGTCCGCGACGACCGAGGACGACGGCGCGAACCCGGCCGCGGTCAATGCCGCCACGAGCTCGTGCGCGAGCGCGACGCTCGGCTCCCCCTGGGCGTCGACGACGGGCGGGTCCGAGACGATCGCGAAGAACCCGTGCGCGCTCCGGTCCTCCGTGCCGTTGGCGTGGATCGAGACGAGGACGTCCGCGTCGTTCTCCTGGGGGAAGCGGCCCCGCGCGTCGACGCACGGCCCCACGCCCGCGTCGTCGGGGCGCGTGAGCACGACGACGGCGCCGAGCTCGGTGAGCCCCTCCGCGAGGCGGCTGCCCACGTCCCAGGTGAACGCGTGCTCGGCGTAGCCCGCGTCCGTCGACGCGCCCACCGTGTTGCACGCCTTGGTGTCGCCCCGCCCGTCGGGGACGGGCGCGTTGACCGTGAGGGGGTTCGCCCCGTTGCCGCCGTTGTGCCCGGGGTCGACGGCGACGGTGACGCCCGCGAGCGGGGGCGGCGGCCCGGTCTCCGTGACCGCCGGCTCCGGCGAGGCGGTCGTCGGCTCCGGCTCGGGGGCCGAGGCGACCGCGTCGCCCGAGGGGGCGAGCGTCGTCGGGCCACCCCCGGACCCGGCGCGGACCTGCAGCGCGACGAGGAACGTCAGCGCGCCGACGGCGAGCCCGGCGAGGAGCAGGCCGAGGCGGCCCGACCAGACGCGTCGCGGGCCGGGTGGAGGGGCGTGGGTCACTCGCCGCGCTCGCGGCGGTCTTCCTCGTCCCAGGCGTCCGACCGCTCGCGCGCGGTCTCCAGCGCCTTCTGCGCGGCCTCGCGGGTCGGGTACGGGCCCATGCGGTGCGACCACGAGCCGCTCGGGCCGCGATGCACCTCGCCCGTGCGGGTGTCGAAGTAGTACTCGTCCTCGGCCGCGGGCTCGCCGTCGTCGGTGAAGCGTGATCCGGTGCTCATGACCCGATCCTCCCCCATCTCGGCCCGCCCGGCCGTCCACGACCCCGCACGTTCGTAGACTGGCCGTCATGAGCCCCACGCCGTCCCCGACCTCGCCCGACGCCGTCGCTCCCCCACCCGCGGGACGCCGCGGCCCGCTCGTGCCCGGGGTCGTCGGACCGCCGCGCGCCGTGCCGGCGTCCATCGAGCGTCCCGAGTACGTCGGCCGGCCCGGCCCGCGGCCGTTCACCGGGAGCGAGGTCAACGACACGGAGACGATCGAGCGCATCCGCGCCGCGTCGCGGGTCGCCGCGCAGGCGCTCGTGGAGGTCGGGCGGCACGTCGCGCCAGGCGTGACGACCGACGAGCTCGACCGCATCGGGCACGAGTTCCTCCTCGACCACGGCGCGTACCCGTCGACCCTGGGCTACCGCGGGTTCCCCAAGTCGCTGTGCACGTCCCTCAACGAGGTCGTGTGCCACGGGATCCCCGACTCGACCGTGCTCGTCGAGGGCGACATCGTCAACGTCGACATCACGGCGTACGTCGGTGGCGTGCACGGCGACACCAACGCGACGTTCACGGTCGGCGAGGTCGACGAGGAGTCCGCGCTCCTCGTCGAGCGCACGCGCGAGGCCCTCGCCCGCGGCATCAAGGCCGTCGCCCCCGGCCGCCAGATCAACGTGGTCGGGCGCGTCATCGAGCGCTACGCCGCCCGGTTCGGGTATGGGGTCGTGCGCGAGTACACGGGGCACGGCGTCGGACGGGCGTTCCACTCGGGGCTCGTCGTGCCGCACTACGACGCCGCGCCCGACCACGCGACCGTCATCGAGACCGGGATGGTCTTCACCATCGAGCCCATGCTCACGCTCGGCACGTCCGAGTGGCGGATGTGGGACGACGGGTGGACGGTAGTCACCGCGGACGCCTCGCGGACCGCGCAGTTCGAGCACACGCTGCTGGTGACCGACGACGGAGCGGAGATCCTCACACTGCCATGAACGCTCACCAGGACTCTCACGCCGCGCCCGCGGCGCAGACCGACCGCCCCCGCACCGCGTTCGGCATCGACGTCGGCGGCAGCGGCATCAAGGGCGCTCCCGTCGACCTCGCGACCGGCGAGTTCGCGCAGGAGCGCCACCGGATCCCGACGCCGCAGCCCTCGACGCCGCAGGCCGTCGCCGAGGTGATCGCCGAGCTCGTGGGCGAGTACGACCTCCCGCCGGACGTGCCGATCGGCGTCGCGTTCCCCGCGCCGCTCCAGCACGGCGTCGTGCGGTTCATCGCCAACCTCGACCAGTCGTGGACCGGCGTCGACCTGCCCGCGCTCGTCGCGCGCGAGACCGGGCGCCACGTCGTCGCGGTCAACGACGCCGACGCCGCCGGGATCGGCGAGGTCCGGTACGGCGCCGCGCGCGAGGCGGACGGGGTCGTGCTCGTCGCGACGCTCGGCACGGGGATCGGCAGCGCGATCGTCGTCGACGGCCACCTGCTCCCGAACACCGAGCTCGGGCACCTCGAGATCGACGGGTACGACGCCGAGACGCGCGCGTCCGACGCCGCCCGGGACCGCGAGGACCTCGACTGGGCGCAGTGGGCCGAGCGGCTCCAGCGCTACTTCGGTGTCGTGGAGGACCTGTTCTCGCCCGACCTCATCGTCGTGGGCGGCGGCGTGAGCAAGAAGCACGAGCACTTCCTGCCGCTGCTGCACCTGCGGGCGCCGATCGTCCCGGCCCGGCTCCGCAACGCGGCCGGCATCGTGGGCGCGGCGTCGCTGGCGGCGGACGCGCGCTGACCGGCGCGGGCGCGCCGGGTGGCCGCCCCGCCGTCGGGCCGCGACGGGAGTTCAGCTCGTGGTGACCTCGTGCCGCTCGGTGCCGAAGATGTCGATGACGCCGAGCATCTCGAGGACGTCCGTGACGACCGTCGGCGGGTTGCGCAGCGTCACGGACAGCCCCTCCTCGGAGCCGATCGTGTAGAACTGCACGAGGAACGCGATGCCCGTGGAGTCCATGAACGTCACCTTGGACGTGTCGATCACCACGGGGACGTCCCGTTCGAGCGCGTTCGCGAGCGCGGCGCTCGCCTCGCTGCGGAGGGCGACGTCGATCTCGCCCCACATGTCCACGACGCTCGCCTCGGGCTCCTCGAGCAGCCGGATGCCGCCCGTTCCCGCTTCGACGTCGCTCCGCTCCAGCTCCTGCACCAACACTGCCCCGCCCTTCGTCCTGCCCCTGCCTCGCCCACCCCGACGAGTACGCGCCACCTGCCTGACGCTGTCGATCGGTCGATGCCTGCTGTCGTACGTCATCGGGCGACGAGAAGGCTCCGGCGTGATCGGACGTCGCCAGCGTACCGCACGGATGCCGCTGGCTGGTAGGCCTCTGGCGAAGACTTTACCCAGGGCGGTCTCGACATCGTTCCCCGGAGCGATCGTTGAGGATTCATTCAACAGTTGGACGGGTGTCCAGACGGCGACGGCCGCCACGGACCCCGTGCGGGGTCGGCATGGCGGCCGTCGTGACGGGGAGCGTGGGGGCGTCAGCCCGTGTTCTGCAGGCCGGCGGCGACGCCGTTCACTGTGAGCAGCAGGAGGTGCTGGAGCTCGTCCTTGACCGGACCCTCCGCGCCGGAGCGCAGACCGCGCAGCGCGCGGACCTGGAGCAGCGAGAGCGCGTCGACGTACGGGCTGCGGAGCTGGACCGCGCGGCCCAGCACCCGGCGGCCGGCGAGCGGCCACGCGTTCTCCGTGACCGCGAGGACCTGCTCGCGCGTGAGGCGCAGCTCGTCGAGGATCGCCTGCGCGAGGTCGTCGCGGTCCCCGAGCGCGAGGTACCGCTCGGCGATGCGCTCGTCCGTCTTGGCGAGCGACATCTCGACGTTGTCCAGCAGCGTCGCGAAGAGCGGCCACTCGCGGTGCGCCTCGCGGAGCAGCTCGAGGTCGCCGAACTCCTTCAGCGCCGTCCCGAGCCCGTACCACCCGGCGAGGTTGATGCGGGCCTGCGACCACGAGAACACCCACGGGATGGCCCGCAGGTCGTCGAGCGAGGAGACGGACAGGCCGCGACGTGCCGGCCGGGAGCCGATCGGCAGGAGGCCGACCTCCTCGAGCGGGGTCACCTGGGAGAACCACTGCGGGAACCCGTCCGCCCGCACGAGGTCGTGGAACCACCGACGCGACGACTCGTCGAGCGCGGCCGCGAGGTCGCGGTAGCGCTCGGTCGCCTCGGCGTTGCGCTTCTCGGTGGACGGCGCCGACGCGAGCAGCGTCGCCGCGGCGACCTGCTCGATGTGGCGCGACGCGATCGTCGGGTCGCCGTAGCGCGCGAGGATGACCTCGCCCTGCTCGGTGAGCTTGAACCGGCCGTCCACCGAGCCCGGGGGCTGGGCGAGCACGGCGCGGTTCGCCGGGCCGCCGCCGCGTCCGAGGGCACCGCCGCGGCCGTGGAACAGCGTGAGCGTGATGTCGTGCCGCTCGGCCCAGTGCGCGATGCGGCTCTGCGCGTCGTGGAGGGCGAGCGTCGCGGAGACCGGGCCGACGTCCTTCGACGAGTCCGAGTAGCCGAGCATGACCTCGACGCGGCGCCCGTTCTCGGCGAGCCGGCGCTGCACCTGGGGCAGCGTGAGCATCGACTCGAGGATGTCGACGCTCGCCCGGAGGTCGGCGAAGGTCTCGAACAGCGGGATCGCGTCGACCACGGGCGCCTCGTCGGAGCCCTCGAACGCGAGCTCCGCGAGCTCGTACACCGCGGCGAGGTGCTCCGGCTTCTGCGTGAACGACACGATGTAGCGGCGTGCGGCACGGATGCCGTACCGCTGCTGGACCGCGCCCAGCGCGCGGAACGTGTCGAGCACCTCGCGCGTGCGGTCGGACAGGTCGCCGCGCAGGCCCTTCTCCGCGATCTCGGCGAGCGCGCCCTCGTGGACCTGGGAGTGCTGGCGCACCTCGAGCTCGGCGAGGTGGAAGCCGAAGGTCTCCACCTGCCAGACAAGCTGCTGGAGGTCCCCGTACGCGGCGCGGGGCGCGCCCGCGGCGACGAGGGACTCCTGGACGACCCGCAGGTCGGACTCGAGCTGCTCGGCGTTCGGGTACGCGAGGTCGGCGTTGCGCGCCCGCGTCGCGGCGATGCGGTCCGCGACGACGAGCAGCACCGCGCGGTGCGGCTCGCGCGGGGACGCCTCGGACGCGGCGACGGTCACGGCCTCCGAGAGCCGGCGCTGCCGCTCCCACAGAGCGCGCAGCCCGTCCGACGGCGGTGTGCCGTCCTGGTCGAGCGTGAGCTTGCGCCCCACGAGGCGCGTCTGCTGCTCGAGCGCGGCGAGCGCGTGGTCCGCCGCGATCGCGGCGGCCTGGCGCGTGACCTCGGCCGTGACGTTCGGGTTGCCGTCCCGGTCGCCGCCGATCCACGTGCCGAGGCTGACGAACGGCCGTACGAGGGGCTCCTCGCGGCCCGCCTCGTCACCCAGCAGCCAGTCGTCGAGGCGGCGGTAGACGGTCGGGAACGTGTCGAACATCGTCGCGTCGAACACACCGAGCGCCGTCTTCACCTCGTCGAGGACGGACGGCTTGTGCTCGCGGATGGGGGCGGTGCGCCACATCGTGTCGATCTCGGCGAGCAGGCGGCGCTCGTTCTCCGCGAGCGACGTGCCGCCGAGGCGCTGGGCGTCGCGCTCGTCGAGCAAGGTCGCGATGCGGCGCACCGCGCCCGACACCGCACGACGGCGGGCCTCGGTCGGGTGCGCCGTGAGCACCGGGCGGAACTCGAGGCCGCGGAGACGACGCAGCGCCTCCTCGCGGCCCACCTCGCCGACGAGCTGCTCGAACGCCTCCGGGAGGGAGTCGTCGGGCGTCGTCGCGCGGGTCGCGAACTCGGCCTCGCGCTCGCGCAGGACGCGCACGCGGTGGTACTCCTCCGCGAGGTTCGCGAGGTGGAAGTAGCACGTGAAGGCACGGGCGACCTGCTCGGCGCGGGCCATGGAGAGGCCCTCGACGAGCGTCTCCGCCTCGGCCAGCACGGCGCCGGACGGGTCGTCGTACGCGCGGATGGACAGCTCGCGCAGGCGCTCGACGTCGTCGAGCAGGTCCTGGCCGCCCGTCTCGCGGAGCACGGTGCCGAGGAGCCCACCGAGCAGGCGGACGTCGTCGCGCAGCGGGGCGGGCACGTCGTGGCGGGCGAGGCCGCGCCCCGCGTGCCCGGTGTCGTCGGAGACGTCGGCGGCGGCCCGGTCAGGGCCGTCGGCAGCACCCGGCGACGGGGACAGTTCCGAAGGGGAGAGGTCGTTCACGGTGACGAGAGTATTCCTTGACCGTCAGGGGACGTGCAGGCGTCCGAGGGGTGATCGTCGGTCGAGCACCGGTCGACAGGGGGTCGCGGCCTGCGACCCACCGGACCGGTCGCAGTCAGCGGCGCGCGCCGACGCGGACGGCGTCGAAGGGCGCGTTCGACGCCACGCGATCCTCGATCGAGGCGGTGACGACGTCCTTGGCGACGCGCGCGGCGTCGAGCACCGACGCGCCCTTGGCGAGCTCCGCGGTGATCGCGGCGGCGAACGTGCAGCCCGCGCCGCTCACGCGCTCCTCGCCGATCTTCGGCGTGCGCAGCACGTGCACCTCGTCGCCGTCGACCAGCACGTCGACCGCGTCCGGGCCGGGCAGCTCGACGCCGCCCTTCGCGACGACGGCGCGCGGGCCGAGCGCCTGGACCTTGCGCGCCGCCTCGACGAGCTCCTCGACCGTCTCGATCGACTCGACGCCCGCGAGCGTGCGCGTCTCGAAGAGGTTGGGCGTGACGACGGTCGCGAGCGGGAGGACCTGTGCGCGCAGCGCCGTGTCGGTGTCGAGGGCGGCACCGGGCTCCTGGCCCTTGCAGATGAGGACCGGGTCGAGCACGACGTGCTCCCACGTGCGCGAGCGCAGCGACTCGGCGACGACGTCGATCGTCGCGGGCGTGCCGAGCATGCCGATCTTCACGACCGACGGCTCGTGCGTGACCGTCGCCGCCTCGAACTGGTCGGCGATCACCTGCGGGTCGACGGGGACGAACCGGTGGCCCCAGTCGTTCTTCGGGTCGAACGAGACGATGCACGTGAGCGTGCCGACGCCGTACGTGCCCAGCTCCTGGAACGTCTTGAGGTCGACCTGGATGCCGGCGCCGCCGGTGGCCTCGGATCCGGCGATGACGTAGGCGAGCGGAGGCGTGTGCGCGTCGTGGTGGGACATGGTGCTCCTCGGCACGAGTAGGACGGAGTGCCGTCCTCCCGGTCGTGCCGGGAGAGGCGGGCGGACGAGCCGGTCTGTACGCCGGGTTCTGTTCCCGCGCGAGGTCGCCCTCGCGCGGGCGACGGTCATCCATCTAGGCCCTGCGTCGCCGCAGGGCTCGAGCGGTCTACCCGACTGCGCTTCTCCGTGGAGAATCGGGCGGGCAGCCCTCAGACACAGTCTGTCTGACCTTGCTCCAGGTGGGGTTTACCGAGCCGGACCGGTCACCCGGTCCGCTGGTGGTCTCTTACACCACCGTTTCACCCTTACCGCACCGGGCGGGGCCGGAGCCCTTCCCGACGCGGCGGTCTGTTCTCTGTGGCACTGTCCCGCGGGTCACCCCGGGTGGGCGTTACCCACCACCTTGCCCTTCGGAGCCCGGACGTTCCTCGGCGAGGGACCGAGGCCCCTCGACGCGACCGCCCGACCGACTCGTCCGCACCGGCAAGATTACCGCTCCCGGGCGGCTCGTCGAACCAGCGACCGGTCGACCGGAGGGTGCTGCCCCGTAGGATGTCCCACCCCCTCGAAGCCGGCTCCCGGAGGTCTGTCGTGCCCGCCCCCGCCGTACCGTCCGCCCCCGACACCTCGTCCGCGGCACCCGCCGGAGACACCTCGGGCGAGCTCGCCCGGGAGCAGGAGTTCCTGGCCGAGGCCCGCACGCAGCTCGCCCGCATGCGCGAGCAGGCCGGGTCGCTCGACGCCCTGGCGGGCGACCGGGTCAGCGCCGAGTATCTCGAGGCGGCGCTCGCCCGACGGCTCGCCCAGCTCGCCGACGACCCCGAGGTCCCGCTCTTCTTCGGACGGATCGACCTCGACGGCACGGACGACGAGCCCGAAGAGGTCTTCCACATCGGGCGCCGCCACGTCTCCGACCCCGAGGGTGACCCGCTCGTCGTCGACTGGCGCGCCCCGGTGAGCACGCCCTTCTACCGCGCCACCCGCACCGAGCCGATGGGTGTCACGGCCCGCCGCCGCTACGGCTTCCAGCGCGGTGCCCTCACCGGCTTCGAGGACGAGGCGCTCACCGCCCCGGGACCCGGCGCGGAGCCCTCCGCGATCCTCGAGGCCGAGATCGAGCGGCCCCGTACCGGGCCGATGCGCGACATCGTCGCCACTATCCAGCCCGAGCAGGACGTCATCGTGCGCAGCGGGCTCGACCGGACCGTCGTCGTGCAGGGCGCGCCCGGCACCGGCAAGACCGCCGTCGGGCTGCACCGCGCCGCGTACCTGCTGTACTCCCACCGCGAGCGGGTGAGCCGCGCCGGGATGACCGTCGTGGGGCCCAACGCGAGCTTCCTGCGGTACATCCGCGACGTGCTGCCCGCCCTCGGCGAGGTCGACGCGACCCAGACCACCGTCGAGCAGATCGTCGCCGCGCACGGTCGCCTGCGCGGGACGGAGCCCGCGGACGTCGCGCGGCTCAAGGGCGACGGGCGCCTGGCCGAGGTGCTCCGCCGCGCGGTGTGGTCGCACGTCGCCGAGCCGAGCGAGGCCCTGGTGCTGCCGCGCGGTGCGCGCCGCTGGCGCGTCGCCGCGCACGAGGCGCGCGAGTGCGTGGCGCAGGTGGTCGGCCGGGAGCCGCGCTTCGAGGCCGGTCGCGACCACCTGCGGCACGCGCTCGCGCACCGGATCCTCGTGCAGATCGAGGAGTCCGGCGAGGCGCTCGACGAGCGGGCGTGGGACGCGCTCGCGCGCACGCGCCCGGTCCGGGACTACACCGCCGCGGTGTGGCCGAAGGTCACGCCGACGGCGCTGCTGCACCGGCTCCTCGTCGACCCCGCGTTCCTCGCCGCGAGCGCCGACGGCGTCCTCACCGCGGCCGAGCAGGAGCTGCTGCGTCCGGAGCGACCCTCCCGGACGCCGGGGACGGCCCGCTGGACGCTGGCCGACCTCGTCCTGCTCGACGAGGTCGCTGACCTGCTGACCCGCGGCGCGTCGGTCGCGCACGTCGTGGTGGACGAGGCGCAGGACCTGTCGCCGATGATGCTGCGCGCACTCGGGCGCCGGGCGCGCACGGGCTCCCTGACGGTGCTGGGCGACCTGGCCCAGGCGACGACGCCGTGGGGCGTCTCCTCGTGGACCGACGCGCTGACGCACCTCGGCAAGCCCGACGGCCACGTGGAGCAGCTCACCGCCGGCTTCCGCGTGCCCGGCGACGTCATCGAGTACGCGGCCCGCCTGCTCCCCTCGATCGCGCCGGACCTCGACCCGCCCGTCGCCGTCCGCCGCGCCCGGGGCGAGCTGGTCCTCACCACGGATCCGCTCGTGGACCTGGCCCGTACGGCGCTCGACCGGGAGGGGTCGGTCGGGCTCATCGTGCCCGACGCCGGCACGGAGGCCGCGCGCGGGGCCCTCACCCAGGCCGGCCTCCCCTTCGCGGTCGTCGGCGAGGCGTCGGACGACGACGGCGCGGTCGAGTTCGATGCACGCCTCGACCTCGTGCCCGCGTCGCTCGCGAAGGGGCTGGAGTTCGACCACGTCGTGCTGGACGACCCGGAGGGCGTCGTCCGGGGCGAGCCCGACCGGGTCACGGGCCTGCGGCGGCTGTACGTCTGCCTGACCCGCGCGGTGACGTCGCTCGCCGTCCGCCACCGGGACGACCTGCCCGCCGAGCTCCGCCGCCCGTGACGGGCGCCTCGGTGGTGGCGCGGACGCGCCGGGACCGTCGTGTCGGCACTCCTCGGTAGGGTGCCCGGGTGGCCACAGCGACTGCGACCGATCCCGCGCTCGACGTGCTCCGGCGGGTGTTCGGGTACGACGCGTTCCGGGGTGAGCAGGCGGCCGTCATCGACACCGTCGTCAACGGCGGCGACGCCCTGGTGCTCATGCCGACCGGCGGGGGCAAGTCGCTGTGCTACCAGATCCCCGCCCTGGTCCGCGCGGGCACCGGCGTCGTGGTCTCCCCGCTCATCGCCCTCATGCAGGACCAGGTGGACGCCCTCGCGGCGCTCGGCGTCCGCGCGGCGTTCCTCAACTCCACGCTGTCCTCGGAGGACCGCCGCGCCGTGGAGCGCGCGCTCGTGGCGGGCGAGCTCGACCTGCTCTACGTGGCACCGGAAGGGCTTCGGAGCCGCGCCACCCTCGACCTGCTCGACAGGACGCAGATCGCGCTCTTCGCGATCGACGAGGCGCACTGCGTGTCCCAGTGGGGCCACGACTTCCGGCCCGACTACCTCGAGCTGTCGGTGCTGCACCAGCGCTGGCCGTCCGTCCCGCGCATCGCGCTGACGGCGACGGCGACGGCCGCGACGCGGGCCGAGATCGCCCAGCGCCTCGACCTGGAGGGCGCGCGGCACTTCGTCTCCAGCTTCGACCGGCCCAACATCACCTACCGGATCGTGCCCAAGGACCGGCCGGAGAAGCAGCTGCTCGACCTGCTGCGCACCGAGCACGCCGGAGAGGCGGGGATCGTCTACTGCCTCTCGCGCGCGTCGGTGGAGAAGACCGCCGCGACGCTCGTCGAGAACGGGATCGAGGCGCTGCCCTACCACGCGGGGCTCCCCGCGGCGGTGCGCGCCGCGAACCAGTCCCGGTTCCTGCGCGAGGACGGCGTGGTCATGGTCGCGACGATCGCCTTCGGCATGGGCATCGACAAGCCCGACGTCCGGTTCGTCGCGCACCTCGACCTGCCCAAGTCCGTCGAGGGGTACTACCAGGAGACGGGGCGCGCCGGGCGTGACGGACTGCCGTCCACCGCCTGGCTGGCCTACGGCCTCGCCGACGTCGTGCAGCAGCGCAAGCTCATCGAGACGTCCGACGGCGATGCCGCGCACCGCCGCAACCTGGGCCAGCACCTGAACGCGATGCTCGCCCTCTGCGAGACCGTCGAGTGCCGCCGCGCCCAGCTCCTCGCCTACTTCGGGCAGGAGCACCCGGGCGGCTGCGGGTCGTGCGACACGTGCCTCGCCCCGCCCGAGGCCTGGGACGGGACGGTCGCCGCGCAGAAGGTGCTCTCGACGGTGTTCCGTCTGGACCGCGAGCGCGGGCAGAGCTTCGGCGTCGGGCAGGTCGTCGACATCCTCCTCGGCCGGGACACCGAGAAGGTCCGACGGTTCCGGCACCAGGAGCTGTCGGTGTTCGGGGTCGGGAACGACCTGTCCGAGCACGAGTGGCGGGCCGTGGTGCGCCAGCTCCTCGCCCAGGGGCTGCTCACCGTCGAGGGCGCGCACGGGACGCTCGTGCTCACCGCGGCGAGCGGGGAGGTCCTGGCCCGGCGACGCGAGGTCCGGATGCGGCACGAGCCGGCGCGTCCGGTGCGCGCGGCGAAGGGACGGAAGGCGGCGGCCGCCGCCGAGCTGGCCGAGGCCGACGTCCCCCTGTTCGAGGCGCTGCGCGCCTGGCGGGCGGGCGAGGCGAAGACCCAGGGCGTGCCCGCGTACATCGTGTTCGGGGATGCGACGCTCCGCGGGATCGCGACCGCCCGGCCCGGGTCGCTCGAGCGGCTCGCGCTGGTGAGCGGCGTCGGCGAGAACAAGCTCGCCCGGTACGGCGACGCGGTGCTGGCCGTCGTCGCCGAGGCGGGATGAGTCGCCGCGCACCGGGCACGGGGCTGTCCCGTCACCTGAGGCGCAGGGAGCCTCCGGGGATCGGTGTCAGACGTCAACGCGGTACGACAGCGCGAGCTCGTCGCCGCTGACCCCGCGGATGCCCCAGTTCTCGCGCGGGCTCTCCAGGATCACGAGCTCCACGTCGTCCGGGGTGAGGCCGAGGGCGGGCACGACGTCGTCGTACAGCGCCGCGATCAGCGCCCGCTTGGCCTCGCGCGTGCGGCCCGTGAAGCACACGACCTCGACGACGAGGTACGCGTCCGAGCGGGGGGCGACCAGGTCGCCGTCGTCCAGGAGCAGGAAGCGGTGGAACCGCTTGTCCGGCGGGAGCTGCCAGGTGCGCACGAGCGCGTCGTGCAGCGCGTCGGACACCTCCGTCCGCCGCTCGCCCCACACGCTGCGCCGTCCGTAGATCTTCACCTGGGCCATCGGGCGAGCGTAGCCGTGACGCACCCCACGCCGCCGTCCCTGGTCACCCGCCGCGACGACGCGGCGAGCGCTCGTAGAGTGGCCGCGTGCTCGTGCTGCTCCCCCCGTCCGAGGGCAAGACCCCCGCGCCCGACGGCGCCGCGCCGGTCGACCTCGGCTCGCTCAGCTCTCCCGCCCTCACCGCGCACCGCGCGCAGGTCCTCGACGCGCTCGCCGCCGCGAGCGCGCGCCCGGACGCGCACGACGTCCTGGGCACGACGCCGGGGCTCGCCGACGAGGTGCGCCGCAACACGTCCCTGCGGACGGCACCGGCGGGCTCCGCGGCCGACGTCTACACGGGCGTGCTCTACGGCGCCGCCGACCTCGCGGGCGCGCTCGCGTCCGGCGGCGAGGCCGCGCGGCGGGCCCGCGAGGACGTCCGGGTCGTATCGGCGCTGTGGGGGGCTCTCTCCCCCGCCGACCGGGTCCCCGCGTACCGGCTCTCCATGGCGGTCGACCTGCCCGGCGTCGGGAAGCTCGCCACCGCGTGGCGCCCGCACCTCGCCCCCGTGCTCGACGAGCGCGCGGCGGGCGACGTCGTCGTCGACTGCCGGTCCGCGACCTACGTGGGCGCCTGGAAGCCCACGGCCTCCGGGCCGCGCGCGGCCGACTGGGTCGCGGTGCGGGTGGTCCGCGAGCACGCCGGGAAGCGCACCGTCGTCTCGCACAACGCCAAGCACACCCGGGGCGTGCTCGCCGGGCACCTGCTGCGCCGGGCGGCGGCGTCGCCGTCGTCCGCCGACGGGCTGCTCGACGCCGCGGGAGAGCTCGTCGGCACGGTGATCGGCACCGAGGTGGGCTCGGGCCTGAGCTACCGCCTGCTGGAGACGACGCTCCACGACGCGACCACCCGGAGCGGGCCGCGCACGCTCGAGCTCGTCATCGCCTGAGCGATCCGCCGGCGCCTGGCAGCCCGGTGGCGACGGCACAGCGGCTGCGGTGCCGCAGGACACGGTCCACAGTGGACCCATGGTCTACAGCGAGGACCTCGCCGAGCGGATCCGCGCCGCCCTGGGGCCGCGCGCGCCGTTCGACGAGCGGAAGATGTTCGGCGGGATCGCGTTCCTCGTCAACACGCACATGGCGCTCGGCGTCACCCGCGACGACCTCATGGTGCGGGTCGGCAAGGACGGCACGGACGCGGCGCTCGAACGCGGCGGAACGGTCATGGAGATGGGCGTCCGCCCGATGACGGGGATGATCCTCGTCGACGGCGCGCGGGTCGCCGACCCGGACGAGCTCGACGCGTGGGTCGCGACGGCCGTCGAGCACGCCCTCACGGAACCCGCCAAGGTGAAGAAGCCGCGAAAGGGGTGAACCTGCCGCAACGGCGCCGGACCCCGGGCGCGAGGTAGAACTCGGTGCTCCGAGGTAGAACGCGCGGAGCTCTACCTCGCGACCGGAGGTTCTACCTCGCGGCGGAGGGACGTCAGAGGTCGCTCGGGACGCCCTGGGCCGTGAGCTCGCTCGTTCCGTCGGGCCACAGGCGCAGGATGCTCACCGACGCCGGGGGCACGCGCACGCGCGACCACTGCGACGGCGGTGCGCCGATCGCCGTGCCGATCGCGGCGCGCACCTGCACCGCGTGGCCCACGACGACCGCCGTCCGGCCCGCCGGCCCCGCACCCGGCAGGAGCGTGTCCACGAGGTCCTGGAGCCCGTGCCAGACGCGCGCCCCGACGTCGGCATACGACTCGCCGCCCGGGGCCGCGGTCGTGCCGGTCGTGTGCCAGGTGTGCAGGCGGCCCGGCCACGCGGCGTCGACCTCCGCGGCGGTGAGCCCCTCCCACTCTCCGAAGTCGACCTCGGCGAACCGGTCGTCCGTCGTGACGTGGACGCCGAGCCGGCGACCGACCGCCCGCGCGGTCTCCTGCGCGCGCACCATCGGCGAGGCGACGATCGTGGTCGGCCGGGGAAGGTCGGGCCACGCCTGGCGCCCGACCCGGAACACGAGGTCGGCGGCCTGTGCCGCCTGCGTGCGGCCGCGCGCCGTGAGCGACGGGCCCGGCACCGACGACCCGCTGAACGCACCCGCGACGGTGAGCGGCGTCTGCCCGTGCCGCACGAGCACGACCGTGAGGGCGGGCGCGTCGTCGAACCGGACCGCGGCACCGGACGGGCGGGCGGGGGTGTCGAACGCGGCCGACTCCCCCGGGACCTCGGCGGGCGCGTCGGCAGCGGCGGGGTCGGGCTCGTCGTCGCCGGCACCCGGAGCGGCGGCGGGCGGGTAGTCGCGCGCGACCGTCCCCGCCGTGTCCATCGCCTCGTTCGCGAGGGCGTCCGCAGCGGAGTTCTGCGCGCGCGGCACCCACTCGTACGCGACCTGCTCCGCGGGCAGCACCGACGCGGCCTCGGCGGCGAGGCGGCGCATGTCGTCGTGCTTGATCTGCCAGCGACCCGACATCTGCTCGACGACGAGCCGCGAGTCCATCCGCACGGTCACCCGCGCGTCCGGGTCGATCTCGGCCGCGGCGCGCAGCCCGGCGACGAGGCCCGAGTACTCGGCGACGTTGTTCGTCGTCACCCCGAGGTACGCGGCGCGCTCGGCGAGGACCTGTCCGGTCTCACCGTCGCGCACGAGCGCGCCGAAGCCCGCGGGCCCCGGGTTCCCCCGGGACCCGCCGTCGGCCTCGACGACGAGGTGGCGCCGACCGGCCGCGCTCACGCGCCGGCGCCCTCCGGCCGGACCACGATGTGGCCGTAGTCCTCGAGCCGCACCACCTGGTCGGGCGCGGCCGACGTGATCGCCGCGAGCTCGGCCGGGCTCAGCGAGACGTTGAGCCCGTCCACGTGCTGGCCGCGCAGCGCGACGACGCCCCGACCGCCGTTCTGGTCGCGCACGCGCTCGTACAGGGCGAGGAGCCCGGCGTCGAGACCCGCGACGGCCTCGGTGCGCTTGCCCGCGACCTGGCCGGCCTCGGCGTCGAGCTCGGCGTAGCGCGCGTCCCGCGCCGTCACGACCTCGGCCTTCGCGGCCTCGAGCTCGGCGTTCGCCGACTCGAGCTTCGCGAGCGCCTCCTCGTGCGCCTCGAGGCGCTCCATGACGTCGAGCTCGACCTCCTCGAGCACGCCCTGGCGCCGCGCGAGCGACTCGAGCTCCGCGACGAGCGCCTGCGCGTCCTTGGCCCCGACCTGCCCCGAGTCGAGCCGCGACTGGTCGCGCGCGGCGCGCGTGCGCACCTGCTCGACGTCGGTCTCCGCCTTGGTGAGCTCGCGCTTGAGGTCGCTCACCGCGGTGCGGGACTCGACGAGCTTGCCGCGCAGGTCCGCGATCTGGGCGTCGAGCTCGGCGATGCGCGCGTGCTCCGGCAGGTTCTTGCGCTGGTGCGCGAGCTGCTGCGCCCGCGTGTCGAGCTCCTGGACGTCGAGCAGGCGGAGCTGGTCGGCGGGCGGTGCAGTGGCCACAGGTGGTTCCTTTCGTGGGCCCCGTGCGGGGCCGGCGTGCAGGGTCGGGGCGTCAGGCGGACGGGGCGTCGGGGTCGGGCCGGTCGGAGCGCGGGTCCGCGGGCGCCGACGCGATCCGCGCGGTCCACGGGTCGGTGACGAGCGTGCTCACGCGCGTCTCGACGACCGTCCCCGGCTGCGCGCGCTCGAGGGCGCGCGCGAGGTCCTCGGCAGCGTAGCGGAGCCACGGCCACTCGGAGGCGTAGTGCGGCACGTCGACGAGGAAGGGCGTGCCGGCCTCGCCGTCGCCCTCGAGCCGGGCGCGCTCGCGCAGCTCGGAGACCGGGTGGTGGCGCAGGTCGGACGTGAGGTAGACGTCGGCGCCGCTCGCGCGGACGGCGTCGAACAGCGAGTCGCCCGAGCCGCCGACGACCGCGACGGACTCCACGGTCGCGTCGAGGTCGCCCGCGACGCGCACGCCCTGCACCGTCGGGGGAAGGGCCTCGGCGACACGCTGCGCGAAGCCGCGCAGCGTCGTCGGCTCCGCCAGGCGCCCCACGCGGCCCGTCCCGGTCGACGCCGCCTCGTGCGGGGACGGCGCCGGGTGGGCGACGAGCGGCACGCGGTGCAGCAGGCCGAGGGCGTCCGCGAGCGCGTCCGCGACGCCGCGCTCCGCCGCGTCGGCGTTGGTGTGCGCGACGTACAGGCCGCACCCGCCCCGGATGAGCCGGTGCACGAGCGAGCCCTTGAACGTCGTGGCCGCGACCGAGTGCACGGGCCGCAGGAACAGCGGGTGGTGCGTGACCAGGAGATCTGCGCCCCAGGCGAGCGCCTCGTCCGCGACGTCCTCGACCGGGTCGACGGCGAACAGCACCTTGCGCACGGGCGCGCCCGGGTCCCCCGCCACGAGCCCGACGGCGTCCCAGGCCTCCGCCGTCGACGGCGGGTACAGCTCGTCCAGGGTCCGCACGACGCGGCCGAGCGTCGGGTGCGCGGCGCCGTCGGCCTCCGGCTCGGTCGACGTGCCGGTGCTCGGGTCGGGCGCGACGGTCATGGCGGCAGGCTATCCCGCGCGGGAGGCCCGGGTGCCGTCCGATGTGGTTTGATGGATTGCGCAATTCATCAAACCGTTGCTCGGAGGACCCGTGCCCCGCACCCCCCGCCCCGACCGGCCCGACGCCGACGCGCGCGGCGACGGCGCCCGGGGAACCGACGAGACCGCTCCCCTCTACCGCATCAAGGCCGAGCTCTTCCGGTGCCTCGCCCACCCCACCCGCATCCAGGTGCTCGAGGTCCTCGCGGCCGACGCCGACCACACCGCGCCCGTGTCCGACCTGCTGGACGTCACGGGGTGCGAGCCCTCCCAGCTCTCCCAGCACCTCGCCGTGCTGCGCCGGGCCGGGGTCGTCACCTCGACCCGCAGCGGCAACGCGGTGGAGTACCGCCTCGCCGAGCCGCTCGTCGCCGAGCTCCTCGTCGTCGCGCGTGCGTTCCTCCTCTCGAACCTCGCGGGCGCGTCCGACCAGCTCGACGCCGCGCGACGGCTCCCCGCCCTGCCGGGCGCGTCGGCGCGGGCCGTGCTCGACGCGACCGCGTCGAACGCCTCCGCATGAGCCGCCTCGCCGCCGTCCGCGACCTGCTCCCGCGACGCTCCGACTACGACCTGCGCCCCCGGACCCTGCGCGCCGACCTCCTCGCGGGCGTCACCGTGGGCGTCGTCGCCCTCCCGCTCGCGCTCGCGTTCGGCGTGAGCTCCGGCGTCGGGGCGGCAGCCGGGCTCGTCACCGCGGTGATCGCGGGGATCGTCGCCGCCGTGCTCGGCGGGTCGAACCACCAGGTCTCCGGACCGACCGGGGCCATGGCCGTCGTGCTCGCGCCGATCGTCGTCACCCACGGGCTGGGCTCCGTCGCGCTCGTCACCGTCCTCGCCGGGCTCGTCGTCCTCGTCGCGGGGCTCGCCCGGCTCGGGCGCGTCGTCACGTACATCCCCTGGCCCGTCGTCGAGGGCTTCACGCTCGGGATCGCCTGCATCATCTTCCTCCAGCAGGTCCCGGCCGCGGTCGGGGTCGAGGCCGCCCCTGGTCACAACACGTTCGTGACCGCCGTCGGGGCCGTGCGCACCGCGGTGACCGACGTCCCGCCCGCCCCGGTCCTGTGGACGCTCGGGTGCGTCGCGCTCGTCGCCGCGACGATGCTGCTGCTCCCCCGCGCCCACGCGGCGATCCCGGCGTCGCTCGTCGCGGTCGTGCTGGCCACCGTCCTCGTCGAGGCGTTCGGCGCCCCCGTCCCGCGCATCGGCGCCCTGCCCTCGTCCCTGCCCGCGCCCGTCCTGCCGACGTTCACCCCCGGCGCGCTGCGCGACCTCGGCGGCGCCGCCCTCGCGATCGCCGCGCTCGCGGCCATCGAGTCGCTGCTGTCCGCCCGCGTCGCCGCCTCCATGGTGCAGACCGGGTCGCCCGGGGGCTCCGTCTACCAGCCCGACCGCGAGCTCGTCGGGCAGGGCCTCGCGTCCGTGGCCAGCGGCCTCTTCGGCGGCATGCCCGCCACGGGTGCCATCGCCCGCACCGCGGTCAACGTGCGGTCCGGCGCCCGCACGCGGCTCGCGGCCGTCGTGCACGCCGTCGTGATCCTCGCCGTCATCTACCTCGCCACGGGCCCGGTCTCCCGGATCCCGCTCGCCGCGCTCGCCGGCGTCCTCATGGTGACGAGCTTCCGGATGATCGGCGCCCGGACGATCCGCTCGGTGGTCGGCGCCGGGCGGTCGAGCGCGGCGACCTTCGTCGTCACCGCCGTCGTCACCGTCGCGTTCGACCTCGTGCAGGCCATCGAGATCGGCATCCTCGTCGCCGCGTTCTTCGCGCTGCGGACCGTCGCCCGCGCCTCGGCCGTGCACCGCGACCCCCTCCCCGGGCCTGCCCAGCCGGGCGACGAGCACGTCGCGCTCTTCCGTCTCGAGGGCTCCATGTTCTTCGGCGCCGCGGACCGCGTGCTCACCGAGGTGACCGACGCCTCGTCGCACGACGACGTCGCGGTCGTGGTCCTGCGGCTCTCCCAGCTCCGCATGGTCGACGCGACCGGGGCCAGGGCGCTCGGCGAGCTCGTCGAAGGGCTCGAGGCGCGCGGCGTGACCGTGCTCGTCAAGGGCGTCCAGGAACAGCACCGGTCGCTCCTCACGAACGTCGGGGCGCTCGCGGAGCTCCGCCACGAGAACCACCTCTTCGACACGCTCGACGACGCGATCGAGCACGCGCGCTCCCACGTGCGTCGCGCCGCCCGGGGCACGGACGTCCCCCAGGTGCGGGGGCTGCGCCCGTCGACCTGACCTCTCGATACGATGCGCCGATGCAGCGCAGGGCGGGCCGTCGTGCCGGGGTCGCCGGTGCGGCCGTCGGACTGGTCCTCCTGGTCGGGTGGCTGCTCGGTCCCGTCCTCTGGGTCGAGCTCGACGAGGCGGGTACGCCCCCGGTCCCGGCCTTCCCCGACGGCGTCCAGGTCGTCGACGAGGGGACGGACTGCGGGTCGGGCGGCTGCTGGCGCGAGCTGACGCTCTCGTGGCCCGGGCACGACCGCGACGCCGTCCGTGCGCGGGTCGGCCTCGACGAGGCGGGGCGGCGGTGCGACGCGATGTCGGTCCTCGACCGGCGGGTCCGGTGCGTGTGGGAGGCCGACGACGAGGCGTCCGGCGCCACGCTCCGCGTCGACGTCGGGTGGCACCGTCCGCTCGGGCTGTGAGCCGTACGCGCGCCGTCTAGCGTGGTCGGATGCACGAGTTCGTGCGAGCCCCGTCGGACGCGCTGCCGCCCGGCGTCGTGTCGATGGTCGGGTACCGCCTGCGGACGGAGACGACGGACGGCGCGCCGTCGGTCCACCGCGGCCTCCCGTCGCCGTGGCTCACGCTCGTCGTGAGCACCGCGGGCGTCGTCCCGACGTCGCCCGGGCCGGACGCCGTCCCGGTGCGCTACGAGTCGCTCGTCGGCGGCCTGCACACGCACCCGGCCCTGATCCACCAGCCGCGGGAGCAGGCGGGCGTGCAGCTCGCGCTCGACCCGCTGGCCTGCCGGGGGCTGCTGGGCGTGCGCGCGGGCGACCTCGGCCTCGTCGAGGACGGCGACGCCGTCCTCGGCCCCGACGCCGCCCGCCTGCGCGAGCAGGCCGCCGAGGCGGGCTCGTGGGCGGCCGCGTTCGACGCCGTGCGCGCGGCCTTCGCAGCCCCGGCGGACCCACCCCACGGCCCCGGAGCCGTGCCCGTCCGCGGCGAGGTGCGCGTCGAGGTCGCGGAGGCCTGGCGCCTGCTCGTCCGCACCCGGGGTCGGGCACTCGTGCGCGACGTCGCGCGGCACGTCGCTCTCGGCGAGCGCCAGCTCGAGACGCTGTTCCGGGCCGAGCTCGGCGTCACGCCCCGGGCGGCGCGCGGCCTCGTGCGGTTCGACGCCGCCCGCCGCCAGGTGCAGCGCCTCGCCCTCGGCCGGGGCTCCCGGACGCTCGCCGACGTCGCCGCGCAGACCGGGTACGCCGACCACTCCCACCTGGTGCGCGACTTCCGCCGGTTCGCGGGCACGAGCCCGACCGGCTGGGTGCGCGAAGAGCTCGGGAACATCCAAGCCGGGGGCCACACCGACGGGCCAGGGTGGGGGCATGAGCATCCACGAGAGCACCCGCACACCGACTGACACCTCCGGCACGCCCGCGGCGCCGCCCCCGGTGCCCGACGCGCCGCCGACACCGTGGGTCTGGCCCACCCTCCAGGCGCGCGACGCCCGCAGCCTCGTCGCGTTCCTCACCGACGTCGTCGGGTTCGTCGCGACGGCCGTCATGGCGGGCGACGACCGCGACGTCGCCCACGCCCAGCTCGACTGGCCGCACGGCGGCGGGATCATGCTCGGCAGCCACTCCCCCGACCGCGAGTGGTCGCGCGAGCCCGGGACCTGCGGCACGTACGTCGTCGTCCCCGACGACGAGATCGAGGCGCTCGACGCCCGGCTCCGCGAGCGCGCGCCGGGTGCCGGGGGACGCGTCGTCGTCCCGCTCCGGGACACGGACTACGGGAGCCGCGAGCTCGTGCTCCAGGATCCCGAGGGCAACCTGTGGTCGTTCGGCACCTACCGCGGCGAGCCGCGGCGCTGACGCCGTCGGGCGACGGCACCACCGGGCGACGGGTCCGCCGCGGCCCGTCGCCCGTTCCTCACTTCGCCTCGGCGTAGTGGTCGACGAGCGCGACGGTGAGCGGGAAGTCGACCGGGAACTCCCCGAAGAGGAGGCGCCCCGCCTCCGCCGCGGCCGCGCGGACCTCGTCGGCCACCGCCTCGGCGAGCTCGGCCGGCGCGTGCACGACGACCTCGTCGTGGAGGAAGAACACGAGGTGCGCCCGGTCGGCGAACGGCGCGGGCGCGGCGCCCGGGGTCGATGCGACGGGCAGGTCCCACAGCCTGCGGCGGATCGAGGCGAGCCAGCACAGCGCCCACTCGGCCGCCGTGCCCTGCACGACGAAGTTCCGCGTGAAGCGCCCCCACGCCCGGGTGTACGACCGGGCACGCGCCTGCGCGTCCGCGCCCGTCCGGCCGCTCTCGACGTCCACCGCGCCGCCCTCCTCGACCGCGTAGGCACCCTCCTGGGCCGCCTGCCACGACTCGCCGGGTCGTGGCGAGCTCCGCCCGAGGAGGGTCGACACGACCTCGCCACGCTCGCCGGCCTGCGCGGCGCGCTCCACGAGGCCGATCGCGTCGGGGAACGCCTTCGCGAGCCGCGGCAGGACGAGCGCGCTGTCGCCCGTCGTCCCCCCGTACATCGCGCCGAGCATGCCGACCTTCGCGTGGTCGCGCGTCGCGACGGCTCCCGAGGCGACGATGCCCGCGTACATGTCGCCCCCGCGCCCCGCCGCCGCCATGCGCTCGTCGTGCGCGAGCCCGGCCAGCACGCGCGGCTCGAGCTGCGCGGCGTCGGCGACGACGAGCTTCCAGCCCGGGTCGGCGACGACCGCGCGGCGCACCTGCTTGGGCAGCTGCAGCGCCCCGCCGCCGCTCGACGACCACCGGCCCGTGACGACGCCGCCCACGACGTACTCGGTGCGGAACCGCCCGTCGTGGACCCAGGTGTCGAGCCAGGACCAGCCGTTCGCGGTGAGGAGCCGCGAGAGCTTCTTGTACTCGAGCAGGGGCTCGACGACGGGGTGGTCCGTGCGCTCGAGCTCCCACTTGCGCAGCGACCGCACGCCGACTCCCGCGTACTGGAGCGCCTTGAGCAGGTCCGGGTGCGAGTCCGGGTTGAGGGTCGGCGGCGCGTCGAGGGCCGCGCGGATGCGCGCGACCAGGTCCTCCATGAGCGCGGGGCGCTCGCCGGGACGCGGGCGTGGGCCGAGCGCGTCCGTGAGGATCGCGTCGTGCACGTCGGCGCGCCACGGGACGCCCGCGTGGTGCATCTCCGCCGCGACGAGCGCGCCCGCCGACTCGGCGGCGAGCAGCATGCGCAGCCGCCCCGGTCCGTCGGGGCCCTCACAGCCCGCGACCGCGGCGAGCTGGTCGCGCAGCTCCGCCACCGTGTCGAGCTCGACGCGGGGCGCGGCCTGCGGCCCGAGCTCGAACAGGCCGACGGGACGCGGCACCGCCGTCGGCTCAGGGCCGGCCGGGGCGGCGGCGAGCGCGTCCCACGGACCCGGCTCGCGCCGCGCGAGCGCCGAGCCCGCGGCGAGCTGCGAGCGGCGCAGCACGACGTGGGACAGGCGCAGGTCGTGCGACCGCTCGACGCGCCGGCCCTCGGCGAGGAGGCGTGGGTACCACCGGTTCGTGTCGTCCCACGTCTCACGGACGGGTTCCGCGGGGCCGTCGACGACGTGCTCGACCCGGCCGTGCTCGGGCGACCCGACGTGGACGGCGTAGGTGCTCATGCGCGCACCGCCCGCTGGTCCGGCCGGAGCTCGCGGGACGAGCCCACGACCCGCGCGAGGGCGCGACCCCGCGCGGCGACGAGCGCCGCCCGCAGGAGGCGCGCGGCGTCAGGCTCGTGGGCGACGAGCGCGACCGCACCCGCGAGGGTCGGGGCCCCGAGGTCGTCCGCGGTCCGCGCCGCGCGGGCGAGGGCGGCCCCCTGGTGCGGGCTGAGGTGCCGACGGCCGGTCGCCGCGAGCGCCACGGCGGCGTCGAGCACCGTGGCGCACACGTCCTCGACAGGTCGCGGCGGCGCGACCTCGCGCACGTGCGTCGTCGCGCGTCCCCGCAGCGCACGGACGCGCGCGCGGAGCCTCGTCCACGCGGTCGACCAGGTGCGGTGGTCGTACGCGGGCGTGAGCGTCGGCACGACGAGCCCGAGCCCTCCACCGGGCCGCTCGACGAACAGGCCGACGGCCTCGGCCCCGCCGGACTCGAGGTCGTGCTCGACCGCGACGGCGACGAGCCGGCGGTTCCCCGCCGCGACCCCGAGCAGGGTGTCGCAGGCCTGCTCGTCCGCCGCGTCGACGCGCACGACGGTCGGCGTGCCGTCCGCCGCGACGAGGGTCCAGGTGATCTCCTGCGCGACCTCGTCGACGCCGACGGGGCCCGCGTCCCGGACCATGACGACCCGCACCACGGCCGGCCGACGGCCGAAGCCCACCTCGGCGCGCGCGTCGGTCTCCGCGGTCCGCTCGGCGACGTCGCGCAGCGCGTCGGCGGTCAGCGTCCCGAGCGGTTCCACGACCGGGCCCTCGCCGGGCCGCAGCGCCCCGGCGCGCTCGGTCGCCCCGCGCAGGCCGAACGGGCCGCGGCACAGCGCCTCCACCGAGCGCCCCCAGACGAGCGGGAGGTCCCACGAGCGGCGGAACGTCGGGTCGGCACCGGGCGGCCGTCCGGTCGTGACCGTTCGCGTCCGGCCCTCCGCGACGTCCCACACGTGCACGGTGACGCCCCGCGCCCCCGACGCCGCGACCCACCAGCGCGCCCCGAGCGGGACGAGGTGCGGCAGGTCCGTCACGCGCTCGTCGGGCGCCGCGGCGTCCGGCGCGGGCTCGGCCCGCACGAACGCCCAGAGCTCGGCCAGTGCGAGCAGGCACTCCGTCTCGTCCACGGCGTCGCGGCGGTCGGCGAGCGCCTCGAGCCGACCGAGCGCCGACGTCACGAGCCGTTGCACCGCGGGCCGGCGCCCCAGCCGGGCGAGGACCCCGGCGCCGCGCAGCTCCTCCAGGTCGTCGCGGCCGAGGTGCGAGAGCCCGACGTCGAGGACCCGCTCGACCGCGCGCGCGACCTCGTCGGCGACCGTCCGGGCGTCGGGGACCCCCGCGGAGCGCGGCGCGGCGGCAGCCGTCTCCTCGGGCCACGGCCACACACGGCCGTGCGCGTCCCAGACTCGGGCGAGCGCCTCCAGGCGCCACCGTCGGTCGTCCGCCGCGCGCGGCGTCGGGGAGGCGACGCGTTCGCGCTCGACGAGCATGCCGGCGAAGCCCGCCCCCGCGACGTAGGTGACGCGCGGGGCGTCGGGCCAGGAGACCACCAGGCGAGGACCGTCCACCGTCACGTCCGTCGCGCCCCCGCGCGTCGGCGTCTCCGCCCGTTCCCGCATCTCCCGGGCGAGCGCGCGCACGACGGCGGCGCCGGCGGTGCGGTGCACGGCAATCGGGTCCAGCGCGAGGATCTCGCCCAGCGGGTCGGCCCTCGGCCCGGGGCCGGGGCCGGCATCGGCATCGGCATCGGCGTCGGCGTCGGCGTCGGCGTCGGCGTCGGCGGGAGTGTCCGCCGTCGGTCGCACCACCGCCGCGCCGTCGCCGACCGCCGCGACCGGCTCCACCTGCTCGGTCGCCGCATCGGCCACCGACTCGGCCGTCGCCTCGCGCGCCCACAGGCACGCGGCCACGACGTGCTGGCACGCGCCGGGCGTCGGGCACGCGCATCGTGCACCCGCAGGGCCGCGCGCGTCGAGCTCGACGCGCGCGCCCCCGACCGACAGCACGGCCCCGTCCGCGCGCTGCTCGAGCACCTCGACCTTGCCCGCGGCGACGTCTTTGCGCGCCCGACGGACCAGGCCGGCGTTGGCGAGCGTGGCGAGCGCGGCGTCGTCGTACCCCGCGTACACCGCCGCCCACAGGCCGGGACCGGTGGTGCCGCTCACGGGAGCACCTCCCCCAGCCACTCGGCGAAACGCTCCGGGGTGAGGGCCGCGATCTCCATGCCCTGCTCCGCGAGCCGCCGGGCGACACCTCGGTCGTACGCGGGATTCGCCTGGCCGTCGAGGGCGGCCAGGCCGAGCAGCCGCACGCCGGACGCGTGCAGCCGCCCGACGCTCGCCACGAGCTGCGACACGGAGCCGCCCTCCTCGAAGTCGGTCACGAGCGCCACGACGGTCCGGCGTGGGTCGCGCACGTGCTGCTCCGCGTAGCGCACCGCGCGCGCGATGTCCGTGCCGCCGCCGAGCTGCGCCGTGAGGAGCACCGTCACGGGGTCGTGCGCGAGGTGGGACATGTCGACGACGGACGTGTCGAACAGGACGAGCCGCACCGTGATGCCGGGCAGCCCGGCGAGGATGCCGGCGCTCACCGCGCTGTACAGCACCGACGAGGCCATCGAGCCGGACTGGTCGACGAGCAGCACCACGTCGTACGACAGCGCGCGACGGCGCCGCGCCGAGAAGCGGAGGTCCGTGACGAGCAGGCGCCGCGTCTCCGGGTCCCAGCGCCCGAGGTTCGCGCGCACGGTCGCGGCCGCGTCGAACGTGCGGCTCGAGCGCACGAACGATCGACGCGAGCGGTCGCGACGCCCGTCCACGGCCGTCTCGAAGCGGGGCCGCAGGCGCTTCACGACGTCCTCCACGACGCGCGCGACGAGCCGCTTCAGACCGTCCTGCACGCCGGGCCCCAGCCGTCCCCGGGCGCGCAGCAGCGCGGACGCGAGCTCCGTGCTCGGCTCCACCGCGTCGACCGCGCGGGGGTCCGCGAGCAGCTCCGTCATCCCGTACCGGCCCACGGCCTCGACCTGCATGCGCTCGAACGTCTCGCGCGGGAACAGCTCGCGCGCCGACTCGAGCCAGTCCAGGCCCGCGACGACCGAACCCCCGCGCCCCCCGCCGCCGCGCCCGGGACGGGAGTCGTCGCCGTCGCCGTGCCGGTGCCCACGCGCGGTGTACTCCCGGTCGTACAGGTGGCCGAGCGTCCGGTCGAGGCCCTGGTCCTGCGGCGCGACGGGCAACGTGTCAGCCGCGTACCGGCCGAGCACGAGCCGCCACCGACGCGCGGCCTCCTGATCGTCCGCACGGCTCCCGGCAGGTTCTCCCGCGCCGCGTCCGGAGCCGTCGCGCGGGGTCCCGGCCGACGTCGCGTCCGGCACGTCCGCCGTGCCGACGCCCGCGGCCGTCACGACGCTCCCCCGCCGACCCAGGCACCGAGGCCGTCGCGCTCCAGCACCGCGACGAGCTCGCGCTCGACGAGCAGCCCCGCCCGCAGGTCGTCCTCGGTCACGTCGACGTGCCGGTCGAGCGCGGCAGCGCTCGTCCCGGTCCGCGCGGCGACGCGCTCCGCGAGGCGGTGCGTCTCCGTCGGCCGCAGCCACGTGAACGCCCGGCGCAGGTCCGGCAGCACGGCACGGAACGCGTCCTCGTCCAGGCCGCGCAGCCCGTCGTCGACCGCGTCGAACATCTCGGGGGTGTGGAGCAGGAGGTCGGGCGCGGCACGCATCACCCCGGCGAGGAACGCCGTCGCCGCCACCGGGTCCGCACCGGGCGCGAGGTGCGCCCGGACCCGCGTGACGAGACCGTCGCCGCCGGGTTCGTCGTCCAGCTCGTCGTCGACGGCGGCGAACGCCGTGAGCGCGCCGCGCACCGCGGGCGACGCGTCGCCGTCCTCCCGCACGTGCGCGAGCGCCCGGGCGACGGACTCCGCCGCCGAGCCGGTGCCGTCACGACCCGCGTCGCGCAGGTCGCGGACCAGGGAGCGCAGCGCGACGAGGCTCGTCAGCGCGTCGTCCTGCGTCGCCTCGTCGGCGGCCGCGAGGTCGGGCACGAGGTAGGCCGCGGTAGCGAGGCCCTGCTCCGCGAGGTCGAGCAGGGCCGCGGCGCGCTCGCCGAGCTCGAGCTCGGCGCGGGCGCGCCAGAGTCCGACGAGGCGCCGCATGCCGGCCACCACCGAGGCGAGGGACGGGTCGACGTCGAGCGTGGAGCGGACGAGCGCGACGAGCGGAGGCAGCCGGTCGGGCAGGCCCACCACGACGCACTGCGCGACGAGCCGCGCCACCGCGTCGCTCGACCGCTCCTCGCGGGCTCGGTCGCGTGCGTCGTCGAGCAGCGCCACGGCGACCGCCTCGAGCGTCGCCCCCCGGTGAGAGAGCTCGACGAGCCGCGCCTCCACGAGCGGCGTCCACGCGTACTCCCACTCCTCGAGCACGAGGCCGAGACCGCGCCCGGCGACGTGGTCCGGGCCGGAGACGCGGCGCGCGAACCCCAGGTCGAGGAACGCGCACAGCGCGAGGAACCGGCGCCGGTCGCGGTGCGCGGCCCGGCGGCGCGCGTCGAGCCGGACGGTGCGCGGCACGGAGTCGGACACGTCCAGGCGCAGGGCCCGCGCGCGCGAGCGCGCCTCCTCCACGAGCGGCGGGGCCGCGCCCCCGGGCGGCACGTCGCCGAGCGCGCGCCCGGCGAACACCTCCGCGACCGCGAGCCCGAGGGGCCGGTCGCCCGCCGCGTCGAGGTCGTCGGCGTCCTTGACGTAGCAGGACGTGATCGCGTCGAGCAGGTCGGTGCGGCACGGCCAGGGCCGCTCGCGCAGCGCGGCCAGCCGGTGCGCGTGCTCGACGGCGGCCTGGGACTGCGCGACGCTCACGAGCGCGCCGCGGGCGCTCGCCCCGCGTCCGACGTCCACGAGGACGCCGTTCGCCGCGCCCGCGGGACCGCCCGCGTCGTGGTGCGCGGCCCAGAGCCGGTCGTAGTACCCGGGTGTCGGCATGCCGGCGCCGTAGCCGTGCAGCGCGTCGAGCCGCTCGTCGTCGTACCGGACGAGCCACGCGGGGGCGTCGGCCAGGTCGCCGTACCCGCCCTCCGGGCGGCGCGCGACGACGGCCTCGCCGTGCTCGCTCCCGGTCAGCGCCTCGACGAGGGCGAGAGTGTGGAACGCGCCCGTCACGACGACGACCGGCCCTTCCGCGCGCGCCGCGTGCTCGGCGACGCGCGTCGACATGCGCGCCTCCCGGTCGAGCGACCCGTCGGCAAGAAGCACCTCGTCCTCGTAGTCGAGGCGCGCGAGGGCCGCCCACGCGAACACGTCGTCGGTGAGCTCGCGCCAGTCGCGCAGGCGTGCGGTGTCCCGTGCCTCGAACAGGTGATCCCACAGCTCGTCGTGGTCGCGGCACCCGAGACGCTCCGCGAGGCGGGCGACCGTGCGGGAGTGCGCGAGGTGCCGCTCCGCGAGGACCGTGCGCGCCGTCGGGTCGTCGTGCTCGTCATCCTCGCCCGGCCCCCGCGCCGCCCACGGAGAGTCGACGAACGCGACCTGGGCGCCGAGGGCGTGCCCCGCCCGGAGCGCGACCCACTCGGGCGAGTACCGCGCGAGCGGATAGAAGCCCGCGCCGCCTCGCGCCCCGTCCGTGGGGTCGCCGGCGAGGCTGAGGACGGCGACCGGCGGGACCGTCCGCTCGTCGAGCAGCGCGGGCAGCAGCCGCGTGTACTCCTCCGGCCCCTCGACGAGCACGACCGCGGGGCGGACCTCCTCGATCAGGGCCGCCACGGCGACCGCGCACGCGGGGCTGTGATGGCGCACGCCGAAGAGGTGCACGCCGTCGCGCTCGCGCAGGGCCGCCAGGTCCTGCGCCGCCTGCCGCAGCCGGGGCGGCGCGGCGTCCCACGCCGCGCGCAGGCCTACCGCCACAGGTCGCCCGCCGCGGTGAGGAAGTCCTTCCAGCGCGCGTCGGACCGCGCGCGCTCGCGCACGACGTTGTCGACGTAGTGGCGCAGGCGGCGCGCGTCCTCCTCGTCGCCCTTGAGCGCGACGCCGCCCACCTGGCGCGCGACCTGGCCCGCGGTCACCGTGCCGTCGCCGAGGTACCGCGCCTCGAGCGACGCGGCGACCGCGACGTTCACGGCCTCGGCCGTCGACATCACGGTCTCGGGCCGCTTGACCGGGGCGCCGCTCGCCGTCGTGCCCGTGCGCAGGTCCTGGAAGACCGTGACGAGCACCTCGAGCACGTCACGGTCGAGCCGCGGGCGCTCCGGGGCCGGGCCGAGCTCGGCCGTGAGCCGGCTCTCGACGAGCTCCATCTCGAACGCGCGGTCGCGGATGGGCGCGACGGTCTCGAAGTTGAAGCGACGCTTGAGGGCCGCCGACATCTCGTGGACGCCGCGGTCGCGCAGGTTCGCCGTTGCGAACACGTTGAAGCCGGGACGCGCCGCGACGCGTGCGTCGGCGCCGAGCTCGGGGACCATGAGCTGCTTCTCCGAGAGCACGGACACGAGCGTGTCCTGGATCTCGGGCGCGCAGCGCGTGATCTCCTCGAACCGCGCGACGCGACCGCTCTCCATCGCCCGGAAGACGGGCGACGGCACGAGCGAGCGCTCGCTGGGTCCCTCGGCGATGAGCAGGGCGTAGTTCCACGAGTAGCGCACGTGGTCCTCGCTCGTACCCGCGGTGCCCTGGACCGTGAGGGTCGACGTGCCGCTGGCGGCGGCGGCCAGCAGCTCGGACAGGAGCGACTTCGCGGTGCCCGGCTCGCCGACGAGCATGAGCCCCTGGCGGCCCAGCAGCGACACGACCGCGCGGTCGACGAGCGGGTCGTCGCCGAAGAACTTGCGGCTCACGCCCAGCTCGGCGTCGCCCACCACGAACGCGCGCACCGCGCGAGGGCTCAGCCGCCACCCGGGCGGGACGTCGGCGCCGCGCCGCGCGTCCGCCGCGGCGAGCGCCGCGAGCTCGTCGGCGTACCGGACCTCGGCGGGCGGCCGCAGCTCGCCCGGCACCCCGGCCGCGACCTGCGCGTCACCGGTCGTCGTGCTCGTCACCCGGGCTCCTCCTTCGTCGGGTCGTGGGCGCCGTGCCCGTGGTCCTGCAGGTCAGCGTAGGAGCCGCGTCCCACACGACGGGCGGTGCGGGCGCCCTCACCCGGCGCCCGCACCGCGCCGTGCCGGTCGGCCCTGGTGCGGGCCGCCCGGCACGGTCAGTACTGGCTCTTGCGCTCCCAGTCGGGGTCGAAGACGCCCGCACCGGCGACGGCGACGTAGTCGCGGTACGCCTCCGCGACGAGCACGGGCGGGAGGTCCGCGATGCGCGCGTTCCCGCGACCCGACCCGCGGCCGGTCCGCTCGAACGTCAGCGCGGTCACCGCGGCCGCGATGTTCTCCTCCGGGACGAACGACCCCGTGAACTCGATCTGCACGACGATCCCCGCGCTCGCGAACGACTTCGTGTACGCGCTGAACCACCCGGCGTCCTCGGCCTGGGAGCGCGTGTAGCCGCGCTTGGTGGCACGCCCGCGGATGGAGAAGCTGTCGGAGAACCAGCCCTTGTGGTCGTCGATCGCCGTCGCGCCGGCGGGGACGTCGGGCGTTGCGACGTCGAGCTGCGCGAAGAGCGGCGTGACCTCAAAGTCCGCGAGGTGCGCCGACCACGCGGCCGTCGCGTCCGGACCGAGCAGCACAGCGTGCGCGATCCCGACCGTCGACCCCGCGCCGAGCTCGACGTCCTCGTCGTCCGCGTCGAGGAGCGCGCCGCCGTCGGGGCGGAACGGGCGTGCCGCGTCCGTGCCGGGGTTCTCGACCCACACGAGCCGCTCGACGAGCCGCGACATCAGCGGGTGGCCGAGCAGGTACTCCTGCCACTCCTGCGCGGTCCACGTCCGGCCCACGCACATCGCCTCGTAGAGCCGCTGCGTCTGGAGCGCGACGACCGCCTTGAGCTCCTTGCGGCTCGCCGTGAGCTGCTTCTTCGCGGCCGAGACGAGCTCCGGGTCGTCCTGCGCCCGCGCGGCCGGGAGCGCCTTGACGACCTTGCCGGCGTCGCTCGTGAGCTCGAGCGTGAACGCGGGCGTGATGCGCCCGACGTACTCGCGCGACCCGAGGTCGAGGTGGAGCAGGCCGTCGTCCTCGAAGCCCGCCGTCTGGACCGTCCGGTCCGCGAGCTGATCCGCCGTCCAGCCACGCCGGTCCGCGAGCTCGGCCGCGAGGCGCTGCGCCGTCTCCTGCACGGTCGCCTGCCGGAAGCGGCGCGAGACGGCGAGGAGCTCCTGGATCGCGGCCGGCTGTCCGTTCGCGGCGAGCGCCTGGACGAGCGCCTCGGTCTGCGCCCGGCGGCCGACGTGCGCCTTCGCGTAGCGCTGGAACGTCGCGGCGAGCTCGCCGCCCGGCATCGCGACCGTGAGCGCGAGCATGCCCTTGTCCTTGACCGCCGAGCCGACGTAGGTCGCCTGGTGCTCCCGGTACAGGTCGCGGTGGTGGTCCTCGACCGTCTTGGACGCCTCGACCGAGTAGTACTCCGGCGAGCGCTTGGCCCACGCCTGGTACTGGTCGTACCGCTGCTGGGCACCGGCCGTCGCGTGCGCCTCGCTCTCCTGCGCCGACGGGTTGCGCGTGTCCTGCGCGACCCACGCGGCCAGCACGTAGCTGCCGAGGCGCGCCCGGTCCTCCTCCTGGAGGAGGGACAGGTACCGCTCGAGGAGCCCCGCGCCGCTCGGGTCCTTGAGCTTGACCGCGAGCACGACCCACCAGCGCAGGATCGTCGGGTCCACCGGTGAGCCGTCCGCCGCCCAGCGCGCGTCCGGCAGGGAGCCCAGGTCGAACCACGCCATGCTCACCGGGGCCTTGGAGCGCAGCCCCTTGGTCGCCTCGGCGAGCAGCAGCGCGGGCGCGAGGTCGACCGAGATGTCCTCGCCGAGGCTCTCGAGCGACGTGAGGAGCGCCGCGCGGACGACCTCGCTGCGCTCCTTCGCGAGCGCGGCCCGGAGCGCGGGGACCGCGTCGGCGTCACCGAGCCGGGCGAGCCACTCCGCCGCGGTGCGGCGCACCTCGGACCGGCCGTTCCCGAGCCCCTGCTCGGCGAGCCCCCGCACGCCGGGGTGCGTGCTCAGCGCCGCCTGTGCCGTCGCGCGGTAGGTGCGGCCCTCGCCGAGGGCGAGCTCGGTCAGTCGCGGCAGGAACCGGCGCGGGACGTGCGGGAGCTGCGCGAGCACCGCGAGCGCCCGTGCGAGCTTCGTCGTGCCGTAGGTGCGCTCGCGGTCGTCGAGCGCCGCGGCGAGCCGGTCGAGCCGCCCCGCGTAGTACGGCCACGCGTTCTCGGGCGTCACCGTGTCCATGGCCCACCACGTCGAGAAGTACAGCTCGTCGATCAGCGCCTCGGAGTCGTCGCGACCGATGCGCCGCAGCGCCTCGTCGAGGACGCGCAGGTCGACGTCGAGCATGTCGCCCTCGTTGAGCCGGTACCAGCCGAACCGCTCGCTGTGGCCGCGCGCCTCGTTCGCCTGGAGCCGCAGCCGGTGCAGGAGGGTGATGCCCGGCAGGCGCGAGAAGACGCCCGGTGCGGACAGCCGGCGCATCGCGACGCCGCCCGGGCGGCGCGTGCTCGTCCCGGACAGGAACGCGGCGAAGATCCGGAGGTCGTCGTCGGTGATGCCGGGAAGCTCCTTGAGGTCCTGCTCGACGGCCTGGCGACGCCAGCGCGGCCACCCGTCGTCGCCCTTGCCCTTGCCGGGGTGGGCCGCCTGCTCGGCGCGGGCACGCTCGAGGGCGGTGTCGATCGCGGCCCGCGCGGCCTGCACGAACTCGTCGCCGAGCACCGTCTCCGGCAACGGCTCGTAGGGCGGGACGTCGATGGTGGGCTCGTCCTCCTGCGCGGCGTCGAGCACGCGCGCACGCTCGACGGTGTCGCGCAGGAGCGTCGCGCGCGCGCCGGTCGACTGCTCGGCGGCCCGCTCGAGGTCGGCCAGCCCGCCGTCGACCTGCGCGAGGCGCGTCACGACCGTCCCGAGCCGGGACGGCGGGAGGGCCGTGAGGAGCGGGGTGAGGATCTCGCGCTGACGCTCGCCCGGGAGCTGCGCGACGGCGGCCACCGCAGCCTCGCGCACGCCCTTGCTCGTGTCCGCCGCGAGCCGCGCCAGGAGCGGGGCGAGCGCGTCCGTCGCCGCCGGGTCGGGCGCCAGGAGCTCGACCAGCTCCGTCCGCCCCGCGGCGCTCACACCCGGCAGGGCTTGGGTCGCCACGTCGACGTGCGCGACCACGAAGTCGCGCGCCGGGCCGCCGAGCAGCGCCGGGCCGAGGTGCCGCGACGCCCAGCCCGACGACGTCGGGCGCTCGAAGAGCTCGCGCAGCACGACCGCCGGCGCGTCGGCCTCCGGCACGCCGCCCTCGACCGCGAGCGCCACCAGCAGGTCCGGCGTCCAGCGGTCGGGTGCCTGCTTGCCGTTCTTGCCCTTGCGGCGGTCGTTCGCGCGCCGCGACATGTCGTTGACCAGCACCGTCAGCCAGCGCGGGTCGGTCGGGCGCTCACGGTCGACCTCCGACGACACGGCGCTGAGCACCCGACCGAGCCGCACGAGCTCGGGGATCGTCACGGAGTCGCTCAGCGTGTAGAGGTTGGACCGGGCCGTCACGGCCTTCGCGGACGTCCAGCCCGGCACCGCGGCCTTGAGTCGCTCGTCCTGCGCGGGCGTCGTCCACGAGTAGATCCCGGACTGGCCCGGCCGCCCCAGCAAAGCCTCGACGTCACCGCCGCGCAGCGCCTCGAGCTCCAGCAGGACCTCAGGCCCCTCGCCCCGGTGCACGTACGCGACCGCGCGGTCCGCGAGCCCCGGCGACTCGACGGCGAGCACCTTCAGCGCGTCGACGAGCCGAGCGCTCGGGCGGCCACCTCCCGCCTGCTCCTCGTCGCGTCGGAACAGACCCTTGACCTTCTCGAGCACCCTCTACCTCACCGTCACGTCGTCGCTGCTGGTGCGGCAGATGCTAGGGGCGGGCGCCGACACGCCGCCCGCGCGGCTCAGGGACAGGTCACCCGGCGGAAGGCGTCCGGGTCGTCCAGGGGGAACCGGTAGCACACCTCCTGGCCCACGTTCCCTGTGGCGACCCCGAAGAAGTCGAGCTCCGGTCGCGTGTACCGCACGACCACCGAGTCGTCGTCGACCGTGACGACCTCACCGTCCTCGACGTCGTCGACCCCGCCGAGGAGCAGCTCGTTCCGGTCCAGGTCCGCGAGCTTCCACGCCCAGCGCGGACCGTTCTGCCAGATGCCGCGGGCGAGACCTGCCGCCACCACCGCGACGACCACCACCACGATCACGACGCCGTACCGCTTCTTGTGGGCCACCGCGTCAGACTGCCATCGCAGTCCGCCGGTCGGCCACGCCAGGCGTGGGCCGTGAGCGCGACGTCGGACGTTCGCCGTCGTTCTCGAGGGCGACGTCTCGCGTACCCGCCACGACGTGCGCACGAGTCCTACGGTCGGGGTGGGCCCGGAGGGACTCGAACCCCCGACATCCACGGTGTAAGCGTGGCGCTCTAACCAGCTGAGCTACAGGCCCTGGAACAGCGGAGCACAGCCTACCGGGTCGGCACCCCGCCACCGGCCACGCCTGGGGCGCGATGCCCGGACCTGACAACCCGACGCAAAGAACCGCCGTCGGCATCCGCTCGGCGACGGCAGCGGCGCCGCCGCGGCGAGCCCGCGTCAGAGCTGTTCGAGCGCCCGCCGGTAGCCCTCGAGGTCGCGACGCTGCCCGCGCGGGTTGACGACCGACCAGCGCACGATCCCGTCGGCGTCGAGCAGGAACGAGCCGCGCAGGGCGAGCCCGTTCTCCTCGTCCAGCACGCCGTAGGCCCGGGCGACGTCGCCGTGGGGCCAGAAGTCGGAGAGGAGGTCGAACTCGAAGCCCTCCTGGGCCGTCCACGCCTTCTGCGCGAACACCGAGTCGCACGAGATGCCCAGCAGCGTCACGCCGGCTGCCTCGAAGTCCTCGAGGTTGTCCCGCAGCTCGCACAGCTCGCCCGTGCAGATGCCGGAGAACGCGAACGGGTAGAACACGAGGAGCACCGGCCCGCCGCGCAGGTCGGCGAGGTGCACGGGCGTGCCGTGCGTGTCGGGAAGCGTGAAGTCGGGTGCGGGGTCGCCCGGCCCGGGCGGCGTGGCCCGGACGTCGGCGACGCCCTCGTCAGCGACCGCGGCCACGGGTCCCGAGCTTCGTCGCGGACCAGTCGGGCGCGATGGCGAACGTGCTCGTCGCGTGGAGCCCGGCCGTGGTCGCGGCCTCCTGGATGTCGTTGTGGCCCACGTGCCCGGACCGGCCCGGCTTGGGCGTGAACACCCAGATGAGGCCGCCGTCGTCGAGCACGGTCTGGACGTCCACGAGCAGGTCGGTGAGGTCGCCGTCGTCCTCGCGGAACCAGACGATCACGCCGTCCGTGACGTCGTCGTAGTCCTCGTCGACGAGCTCTCCGCCGACGAGCTGCTCGAGCTCACCGCGCAGGTCGTCGTCGACGTCCTCCGACCAGCCGAACTCCTGCACCACGTTGCCGGGCGCGAACCCCAGGCGGTCCGCCCCGAGGGGCCCTGCGGTGTCGGTCACTGTCGTGTCGTTCCTTTCCTCGTCCTGTGCGTCCGTGCGGCGGGCCACCGACGCGCGGGCGGACGCCCGCGCGCACGACGACCTGCCGTGTCTGGCAAAGGTAGCCCACCGGAGGATCCGTTGCTTGGCAAGGTGCCCGCCACGGACACCCGGTCCGGCACGTGGTGCCCGGCCCACCGGCGGGCACCGCACCCGCACGACGCCGGGACGCCTCCCCTCCGGTTCGTGTCGCCGAAATCACGCCCTCTTGACCACCCGATGGTGTGACTTACGCGCGCGTTGTGAACACAATGGGTAGACCACCCTGGTCTCGTGAAGAGGCGCGGTCGCCACCAGCGGCCGCGGCCGCGTGCCCGGAGTGGCCCCGAGACGGGTGTCGGCCGTGTACCGCGCGGCCGTGCGCCCGGCATCCGACGAGATATGAGGTTGCTGGTGGCTTCGTACGACGAGACCGGACCGCTGATCAACGGTCTGCTCAGCCAGGTTCCGGACTTCGACCCCGCCGAGACCGGCGAGTGGGTCGAGGCCCTCGACGGCCTGATCGACGACCGCGGGGGCCCGCGCGCCCGCTACGTCCTGCTGAACCTGCTCAAGAGGGCCCGGGAGCGCAACGTCGCCGTCCCGACCTCCTTCACCACGCCCTACGTGAACACGATCGGTGTGCACGAGGAGCCCTACTTCCCCGGCGACGAGGCGCTCGAGCGCCGCTACCGCTCGTGGATCCGCTGGAACGCGGCGGTCATGGTGACGCGCGCGCAGCGCCCCGGCATCGGCGTCGGCGGCCACATCTCCTCCTACGCGTCGGTCGCGACGCTGTACGAGGTGGGCCTCAACCACTTCTTCCGCGGCAAGGACCACCCCGGCGGCGGCGACCAGGTCTACTTCCAGGGCCACGCCTCCCCCGGCGTGTACGCGCGCGCGTTCCTCGAGGGCCGCCTCTCGGCGGACCAGCTCGACGGGTTCCGCCAGGAGAAGTCGCACCCCGGCGGCGGCCTGCCGTCGTACCCGCACCCGCGCCTCATGCCCGACTTCTGGGAGTACCCCACGGTCTCCATGGGTCTCGGCCCGGCGAGCGCGATCTACCAGGCGTGGACGGACAAGTACCTGCACAACCGTGGCATCCGTGACACGGAGCAGCAGGACGTGTGGGCGTTCCTCGGCGACGGCGAGATGGACGAGCCGGAGTCGCGCGGCATGCTCCAGCTCGCGGCGCAGCAGCAGCTCGACAACCTGACGTTCGTCGTGAACTGCAACCTCCAGCGCCTCGACGGCCCGGTGCGCGGCAACGGCAAGATCATCCAGGAGCTCGAGGCGCAGTTCCGCGGCGCGGGCTGGAACGTCATCAAGGTCATCTGGGGCCGCGAGTGGGACGTCCTGCTCAACGCGGACAAGGACCGCGCCCTGGTCAACCTCATGAACGTCACGCCCGACGGCGACTACCAGACGTACCGTGCGGAGTCCGGCGCCTTCATCCGCGAGCACTTCTTCGGCCGCGACCCGCGGACCAAGCAGCTCGTCGAGAACATGACCGACGACGACATCTGGAACCTCAAGCGCGGCGGCCACGACTACCGCAAGATCTACGCGGCCTACGCGGCGGCACGTGCCCACACGGGCCAGCCGACCGTGATCCTCGCGCACACGGTCAAGGGCTACGCCCTCGGCCCGACGTTCGCGGGCCGCAACGCGACGCACCAGATGAAGAAGGTCGGCCTGGCCGACCTCAAGGCGCTGCGCGACTCGCTGCGCATCCCGATCACGGACGAGGAGCTCGACGCCAACCCGTACGAGCCCCCGTACTACCACCCGGGCGCCGACGCCCCGGAGATCCAGTACCTCCTGAACCGCCGTCAGCAGCTGGGCGGGTTCGTCCCCGAGCGCCGCTCGTCGCCCAAGCCGATCGCGCTCCCGGGCGACAAGGCCTACGAGATCCTCAAGAAGGGCTCGGGCCAGCAGGAGATCGCCTCCACGATGGCCTTCGTCCGGCTCCTCAAGGACCTCATCAAGGACAAGGAGTTCGGCAAGCGCATCGTGCCGATCATCCCGGACGAGGCGCGCACGTTCGGCCTGGACTCGATCTTCCCGTCGGCGAAGATCTTCAACACCCAGGGCCAGCACTACCTCGCCGTGGACCGCGAGCTCATGCTGAGCTACAAGGAGTCCGAGGCCGGCCAGATCATGCACACCGGCATCAACGAGGCCGGTTCCGCGGCCGCGTTCCAGTCGGTCGGCACGTCCTACGCCACGCAGGGCGAGATCATGGTGCCGTTCTACATCTTCTACTCGATGTTCGGCTTCCAGCGCACCGGCGACCAGTTCTGGGCGGCGGGCGACCAGCTCACGCGCGGCTTCATCATCGGCGCGACCGCGGGCCGCACGACCCTGACCGGTGAGGGCCTGCAGCACGCCGACGGCCACTCGCCGCTCATCGCGGGCACGAACACGGCCATGGTCCAGTACGACCCGGCGTACGGGTACGAGATCCGCCACATCGTGCGTGACGGCATCGAGCGCATGTTCGGCCCCGGCGAGCACGGGGTGGGCGCGGACGGTCGCGACCAGAACGTCATGTACTACCTCACGGTGTACAACGAGCCGATGGTCCAGCCGGCCGAGCCGGAGGACGTGGACGTCGAGGGCATCCTCAAGGGCATCCACCGCATCTCCGTCGGCGAGGGCGACGGGCCGCGTGCCCAGATCCTCGCCTCGGGCGTGGGCGTCCCGTGGGCGCTGGAGGCGCAGCAGCTCCTCCACGACGACTGGGGCGTGGCGGCCGACGTGTGGAGCGTGACGAGCTGGAACGAGCTGCGCCGCGACGGCCTCGCCGCCGACCAGGCCGCGTTCCTCGACCCGTCCGCCGAGCCGCGCGTCGCGTACGTGACCGAGAAGCTGTCCGGTGCCGAGGGCCCGTTCGTCGCCACGAGCGACTACGACCACCTCGTCCCCGACCAGATCCGCAAGTGGGTCCCGGGCGACTACGAGGTGCTCGGCGCCGACGGCTTCGGGTTCTCGGACACGCGCGCGGCGGCCCGCCGTCACTTCAAGATCGACGGCCCGTCCGTCGTCGTGCGCACGCTCCAGGCGCTCGCCAAGCAGGGCAAGGTCCCCGCGGACGCGTCCGCCCAGGCGATCGAGAAGTACCGCCTCATGGACGTCACCGCCGGCACCTCCGGCAACGCGGGCGGCGAGGCCTGACGGCCCCCGCCCGGTAGCACGACGACGGCCGGTCACCCCGCGGGGTGGCCGGCCGTCGTCGTGCGGGCAGTCGGGCGGCCCGACGGCGCACCAGCGGTCCCGCCGCGTCCTCGCCCGGGCGGGCCGTCAGGTCCCGGCGCGGTGCTGCTCGGCCTGCGCGACGGTGCGCTCGAGCTCGGCGTGCAGGGCGGCCACGCCCTCCGGGTCGCCGTACTCGACCAGCGACGCGAGGTGGTGCCGCGCCTCCAGCGGCCGGTCGGCCTCGATCGCCGCGAGAACGAGCTGGCGCCCGACCTCCGGCTCGTGCTCGCGCGCGCGCCAGTGCCCGACGCCCAGGCCCAGCGCCTCGACGGGCAGGCCCGCCGTGCGCAGCACCTCCATCGACTGCGCGAGCGCGCGGCCGGACGGGTCGCGCTCCGCGGCCGTCGCGAACCGGCGCAGCGCGGCCTCCTGGTCGTCCTCGAGGGACAGGCGCCCGAGCTCGACCAGCGGGTACCACCCCTTGGGGTGCCCGGCGAGCTCCTCCGCGAGCGCCCACACCGCCAGGTCGGCGGCGCGCTGCTTCTCCGTCTCGTCCGCGGGGGCGGCGAGCGGGTCGTCCGTAGCCGGGCCCTCTGCGGCGCGGCGCCGGACCAGCTCGGCGAGCGCACGGAACGCGCGCTCGTCGTTGGGGTCGTCGACGAGCATCGCCCGCAGCGCGTCCTCGTGGACCGTGTCCCCGCGCTTCTCCCCGGACCGCGGGCGGCGCGTGCCGACGGTCGACGCGGACGTCGGCCGACGCATGAGCTGTCGAAGTCGGGGCATGAGGGCCATGTCCCGACCCTAGCGGGTCGTCCGGACGCTCACCCAGCGGCCGGGGGTAGAGCGAGGTCGGGCGCCGCGGGGACAGACGCCTTTGTGGACTGTCCACAACCACGGACCGTATGCTCGGCGCGTGACGGCCACCCCCAGGACGCCTTCGAGCGCGTCCGCCCCGAGCGGCCCGACGGGCAACGCGGACAACCTCCAGCGCCTGCGCGACGGGAGCGGCCTGCTCATGTCGGCCGCGCTGCGACGCCTCGACGACGAGATCCCGTGGTACCGCGAGCTGCCGGCCGAGGACCGCTCGTACGTGGGGCTCGTGGCGCAGTCCGGCATCACCGCGTTCGTCACCTGGTACGCGGACCCGCTGGCCCCGCCGCACGGCGTGAGCGACATCTTCGCGGCGGCCCCGCCGGAGCTGACGCGCTCGATCTCGCTCCAGAACACGCTCCAGCTCGTCCGCATCGTCGTCGAGGTCGTGGAGGCGTACTCCGACCAGCTCGCGGCCCCGGGGGGCGAGCGCGACCTGCGGGAGGCGGTCCTGCGCTACTCGCGCGAGGTCGCGTTCTCCGCGGCCGAGGTCTACGCGCGCGCCGCGGAGGTGCGCGGCGCGTGGGACGCGCGCCTCGAGGCCCTCGTCGTCGACGCGCTGATCCGTGGCGACGGCGACGACTCGCTGCGCTCGCGCGTCTCAGCGCTCGGCTGGGGCGGGCACGGCCCGACCCTGGTCATGGCGGGCACGATCGCCTCGACGCTCGACGAGGTGCGCACGGCCGAGCTGCGGCGGGCGACACGCCGCGCGGCGGGTGACGCGCTCGTCGGCATCCACGGCGACCGCCTCGTCCTGGTGCTCGGCGGGGAGGGCGACCTCCAGGCCGCGGCGGCCTCGCTCCTGCCGCGGTTCGGGCCCGGTCCCGTCGTCATCGGCCCCACCGTCCCCGGCCTGGAGGAGGCGGCGCGCTCGGCCCAGGCGGCGCTCGCGGGCCTGCGCGCCGCGCCGGCGTGGCCCCAGGCCCCGCGCCCGGTCCTCGCTGACGACCTGCTCCCCGAGCGCGTGCTCACGGGCGACACGACGGCGCGGCGCACCCTGGTCGCGCAGGCGTACCGGCCGCTCGCGGAGGCGACGGGCTCCGTGCTCGAGACGCTGTCGGCGTACCTCGGCACGGGGCGGTCGCTGGAGGCGGCGGCCCGGTCGCTGTACGTGCACCCGAACACCGTGCGCTACCGCCTGCGCAAGGTCTCCGAGATCACCGGCTGGGACCCGCTCGACGCGCGCGAGTCGTTCGTCCTCCAGGTCGCGCTCGCGCTCGGCCAGCTCTCCACGACGCGCTGAGCCCGCGTCGGCGCCGGGAGCGGCCGTCGCACCGGACCGTCGCACTCTTGTAGGTTCGGCACAATCACCCTCCGCAAGGTTGGTGCGGGTCGTGACGTGGCCTGGAAGCCTCGGGTTGGCACAGTTGACGGGTGCTCGCCGTCTTGTGCCCTGGACAGGGCTCCCAGTCCCCCGGAATGCTCGCCCCCTGGCTCGAGCTGGCCGGCCTCGCCGACCAGGTCGCCGCGTTCGGCGAGGCCGCGAGCCTCGACCTGCGCGCGCACGGGACGGAGTCCGACGCCGAGACGATCCGTGACACCGCGGTCGCCCAGCCGCTCATCGTCGCGTCGTCCCTGGTCGCACTGCGGGCGATCCTCGACGGCCGCGACACCGCGGACGTCGTCGACGTGACCGCGGGCCACTCGGTCGGCGAGCTCGCCGCCGCCGCGGTCGCGGGCGCGCTGACCGACGTCGGCGCGGTCGGGCTCGTCGCGCACCGGGCGCGCGCGATGGCCGCGGCCGCCGCCGCGACGCCCACGGGCATGAGCGCCGTCGTCGGGGGCGACCCCGAGGAGGTGCTCGCCGCGATCGAGGCAGCGCACCTGTGGCCCGCCAACGTCAACGGCGGCGGTCAGGTCGTCGCCGCGGGGGCGCTCGACCACCTGGCGGCCCTCGCCGAGAACCCGCCCGCCAAGGCGCGCGTCATCCCGCTCCAGGTCGCCGGGGCGTTCCACACCCCGTTCATGCAGCCCGCGCTCGAGGCGTTCGAGCCCGTGGCCGCGTCGTGGGACGTCGCCGACCCGCGCCTGCCGTTCCTCTCGAACGCCGACGGCGAGTCGTACGGGACGATCGACATCGAGGGGAGCACGTTCGGCAAGGCGCGCGACGTCGTCCGGCGCCTCACCGCGCAGATCGCCGCGCCCGTGCGCTGGGACCTGTGCCAGGAGACGCTCGCGGAGCTCGGTGTCACCGCGATCCTCGAGCTCGCGCCCGGCGGCGTCCTCACGGGCCTCGCGCGCCGCACGCTCAAGGGCGTGGAGTCCGTGGCCGTGAAGTCGCCCGACGACGTCGAGGCGGCCCGCGACCTGATCGCCCGACACTCCGTCGTCGGCGGCGCGGCGAAGACCTCCGTCCCCGCCGGGGACGACGCGTGAGCGGCGTGACGCTGCGCCAGGCCACGGGCCCGGCGCACTCGCGGATCCTCGCGATCGGCGGTGTGCGGGGCGAGAACGTCGTCACGAACGACGACATCGCCGGTCCGATCGACTCGTCGGACGAGTGGATCCGCCAGCGCACCGGCATCGTCACGCGCCGCCGCGCCGGGGCCGACGTCGACGTGCTCGACCTGTCCGAGGCGGCGGCGCGCGACGCCCTCGCCCGCGCGGGGCTCCAGGGTGCCGACGTCGACGCCGTCATCGTCTCCACGGTCACGTACTTCCACCAGACGCCCGCGGCCGCCGCGGTGCTCGCCGAGCGCCTGGGGGCCACGCCCGCCGCCGCGTTCGACGTCTCGGCCGCGTGCGCGGGCTACGCCTATGCGATCGCGCAGGCCGACGCGCTCGTGCGCGCGGGCATCGCCACGCACGTGCTCGTCGTCGGCGCCGAGAAGATGAGCGACTTCATCGACCCGACGGACCGGTCGATCTCGTTCCTCCTGGGCGACGGCGCCGGCGCCGCGATCGTCGGACCGTCCGACACCCCGGGCATCGGCCCGACGGTGTGGGGCTCCGACGGCGGCAAGGCGCAGGCCATCCGCCAGACGCACGCGTGGTCGGACCTGCGCGAGGACCCCTCGCTCGGCTGGCCCACGCTGCGCCAGGACGGGCAGAGCGTGTTCAAGTGGGCAGCGTTCCAGATGGCGCCCGTCGCGGCCAAGGCCATGGCCGAGGCCGGGGTCGCCCCCGGCGACATCGGCGCGTTCGTGCCGCACCAGGCCAACATGCGCATCATCGACCAGATGATCAAGCAGCTCCAGCTCCCCGACACCGTCGCGGTGGCCCGCGACATCGCGGAGACCGGCAACACGTCGGCCGCCTCGATCCCGCTCGCCACGCGGCGTCTGCTCGACGAGGGCCAGGTCCGCTCCGGCGACCTCGCGCTCCAGATCGGGTTCGGCGCCGGGCTGGTCTACGCGGCGCAGGTGGTCGTCCTGCCGTAGGGGAGAATCACCCTGGACGGACGGCCGCCCTCCCCGCCGCGGGAGGACCCACGCCGTCGGCGGACCCGTCCGTCGCACGCACCGTCTACCGCTGTACCGCCCGGGACACCCACCGGGCACCGCCACCGGGACCGGTCGCCGCCGGCCCCACGACAAGGAGAAACCATGGCTTACACCGAGCAGGAAGTCCTCGCCGGCCTCGCCGAGATCGTCGCCGAGGAGACGGGTCTGCCGACCGACGCCGTCGCGCTCGAGAAGTCCTTCACCGACGACCTCGACATCGACTCGCTGTCGATGATGACGATCGTCACGCACGCCGAGGACAAGTTCGGGGTCCGCATCCCGGACGACGAGGTCAAGAACCTCACGACGGTCGGCGACGCCGTGTCCTTCATCACGGGCGCCCAGGCCTGAGCACGCCCCGCCTGCCCCGCAGGCCTGCGGGGCAGGCGGGGCGTGCTCAGGCCTGGGCGCCCGTGATGAAGGACACGGCGTCGCCGACCG